>JAWOGV010000303.1:0-13557 GCA_046496605.1 Acidimicrobiia bacterium
ACGGGCCACTCGCGCATCCCCATCGAGGAGATGTTCCCGAGATACGGCTCGTATCCGGGATTCAATCCCATCGCCGAACTCTCGATGACCTTCCACACGCAGGTCGTCGGAGCGAACGGTCAGCGTCAGGCGATGTTCATCGAACGCGTGGAGGGCCTCGGCGAGGTCATCCTCGGAAACTTCACCTACGCGCCGAGCGACGCGTTCATGGTCTTCTCCGCGAGTGGGCGGAGCGCGGTCCCCATCGAAGTCGCCCGTGGAGCGCGGGATCGCGGTCTCCGGGTCATCGCGGTGACCTCGGTCGACGAGTCGATGGCTCGTCCTGCCACGCATTCGAGCGGCACGCGACTCCTCGACCATGCCGACGTCGTGATCGACGTCGGCACACCTCCCGGTGACAGCCTGGTGACGGTGCCGGGTCTCGACACTCCCGTGGGACCGGGATCGACGCTCGCGTACGCAGCCATCGTCAATGAGATCAAGGTGCAGACCGCCGAGTTGTTGACCGATCGCGGGGCGATGCCCGCCGTCATCACCGGGGCGTCGATCGTGGGTGAGGAACGATCCGAGCAGCTGTTCGACAGCGCATATGCCGACCATGCGGCGCGCTATGCGAGGGCGATCGCCCCGGTGGGGCACCGGTGAGTCGCTGCTTGCGTCCATCCGCGCCGATGCAAGGCGCGAAGATCAGGCATAAGTCGACTACTTATGTAGTTGACAAGTGCACAAGTTGGTGGTGTCATGACACAATGGCGGCAGCGGAATCCGGACGTCGGGGCGAGCATGCTGCTGGCTCGGTCGGTCAGCTTCTCGACCTGATCCGCTCCGGCGAAGCCACGACGAGGGCCGCCCTCGCCTCGTCGACGGGCATGGCGCGCTCGACGATCGCCCAGCGGATCGACCAGCTCACGGACCGCGGGCTCGTCGTGGAGATCGGTGACGCCCCCTCGACCGGCGGTCGGCCCGCCTCGATCCTCGGATTCAACGTCAATGCCGGTGTCGTCCTCGCCGCAGACCTCGGAGCGACCCACTCGCGCATCGGGATCGCGGACCTGGGAGGAACCATCCTCGCCGAGACCCGGACGGACATCTCGATCGCCGAGGGACCCGACACCGTCCTCACGTGGGTGGAGGACACCTTCGTCCGACTCCTCGCCGAGACCGGGACGCCTGCCTCTGCCGTCCTCGGAATCGGTATCGGCGTGCCCGGTCCGGTCGAGTTCGCCGCAGGGCGCGCCGTCGATCCTCCGATCATGCCGGGTTGGGACCAGTACGACATCCGATCCCGGTTCGTGAACGCATACCGCTGCCCGGTCCTCGTGGACAACGACGTGAACATCATGGCCCTGGGAGAGCACTGGATCGACCCGGAGGCACCGGACGACTTCGTCTTCCTGAAGGTCGGGACTGGCATCGGATCAGGGATCATCCTCGGTGGCACGCTCCATCGCGGGGCGAAGGGCACGGCGGGGGACATCGGGCACGTCCAGATCGTCGGCGACCAGTCGATCTGCCGGTGTGGCAACGTGGGATGCCTCGAGGCTTCCGCGAGCGGCCGTGCATTGGCGCTCCACCTCGCCGAGCGGGGAATCGAGGCGGAGACGAGCAGGGATGTCGTCGACCTCGTCAGGGCTGGGAACCAGCAGGCGGTCCGTTCCGTGCGCGAGGCCGGGCGCCTCATCGGGCGCGTGCTCGCGACGGTCGTGAACATGCTGAATCCGGCAGTGATCGTGATCGGAGGCGACCTCGCCGATGCCGGAGAACATCTCCTCGCAGGCATCCGCGAAGTCGTCTACCAGCGTTCCACCGCACTTTCGACGAGCGACCTGCAGATCCGCAACAGCGTCCTGGGCGACCGGGCGGGAATCACGGGTGCGGCAGCGATGGCGATCGAGCAAGTCGTTGCTCCTTCGAACATCGGATCCGTGCTCGAGAGGGAACCGGAGCTCATCCGGTGACCGACGTGGCAAAGGACTCGACCGCCTCCCGGCGGTCGCGTGAAGAGAGAGAATGGGAAGGAGGCGGACTTTGAGCCGATTGAGAGGAACACCAGCACGGCTGGCGATGATCATCGCCGTATTCGCGTTGATCGCCGCTGCGTGCAGTAGCGACGATGGCGGAGGTGACACGACGACGACCGGTGCCGCTGGGGATGAGACATTCACCCTCGGTGTATCGAACACGCTGGTCGGGAACTCGTGGCGTGAGCAGATGATCTGTGCCATCAAGGCAGAGGCACTTGCTCGTGGGAACGTGGACCAGGTGGTTCTCCAGAACCGGAACACCGACGTCGCCGGGCAGATCGCTGACATCCAGACCCTGATTTCCCAGGGCGTGGATGCCATCATCATCAACCCGGTCGACCGTTCGGCGCTCGACCCGGTCATCGAAGAGGCAGCATCTCAGGGCATTCCTGTGATCTCCGTCGATGCCCCGGTGACGGCACCGAGCGCGTACTTCGTGTCGAACAACCAGGTCGAGTACGGAGAGGTCGGCGCACGCTGGCTCTTCGACGCCCTGGGAGGGTCCGGGAACGTCGTGTACATGCGGGGAATCGACGGCCATCCGGCCGACACGGACCGCGACACGGGATTCCAGGAGGTCCTCGCGGAGTATCCGGACATCGAGATCGTCGCTGAGGTGTACACGGGCTGGGATCCCAGTGTCGGTGCACAACAGGCGCTCGAGATCCTGTCGACGCAGGACGTCGACGGTATCTGGACATCCGGTATCGACTACACCGTGGTCGAGCAGTTCAGCGTCGCAGGCGTGGAATTCGTCCCCGTCGTGGGTGCTGACAACAACGAGTTCATCGCACAGCTGCTGAACAAGGGCGGCAATACCGATGGCCTCACCGGTGCAGCCGTATCGAACCCACCGTCGATCGGTGGTGTGGGAGCTGCAGTCGCGATCGACATCCTGGAAGGCATGACCGTCTCGCAGACGACCTTGCTGACCCCTGTGGTGCTCAGCACCCAGGAGGAACTCGAGGCCGTCTACGTCGAAGGCCTGACAGCCGGTTGGTCCTCCTACATGGAGATCGAGCCGTACGTCAGCTACACGGCCGACATGGTCGTTGCCTGCAAGGGCCCTGGCGAGTGATGTGACCCGATGAGATGCCGGGCTCCCTCGGGAGCCCGGCTCTCGACCCACCCACCGACTCACGAGGATCAGGTGACCGGACCGGACACACCCCTGCTCGCGGCGCGTTCCGTCGCGAAGCGATATGGATCCGTCGTGGCGCTTCGGACGGTCGACCTGACCGTTGCGCCCGGCGAGATCCACGCCCTGCTCGGCGCGAACGGCGCCGGCAAGAGCACCCTGGTCAAGATCCTCTCAGCTGTATTCGCCGCCGACATGGGGGACATCGAGGTCAACGGTCGACCGATCTCCCTCGGCAAACCCTCCGACGCCATACACGCCGGTATCGCAACGGTGTTCCAGGATCCCGCGCTCATCCCCGACCTCTCCCTGAACCAGAACCTTCGTATCTCGGGTCTCTCCTCCGCCGACGTGCTGCCGTGGTTGGAACGCATGGACCTCGGCACGATCGACTTCGAGCACCAGGTGAGCGATGTCCCACTCGCCGTGCTGCGCCTCCTCGATCTCGCACGGGCGCTGGCCCGCGACCCGCACCTCCTCATGCTCGATGAGATCACCGCCGCCCTGACGACCGACCAGGCCGAATACGTCTTCGATGTCATGCGGGAGTGGCGGTCCCTCGACCGATCCGTCCTCTTCATCTCCCATCGCCTCGGTGAGGTGCTGTCCCTGTGCGATCGAGCGACGATCCTTCGGAACGGCACGGATGTCGCACATCTCACGCTCAAAGGCGTGAGCGAGGCCGAGCTCGTCACCGCCATGCTCGGCGAGGAGCTGGGTGAGGCGGCCGTCGCCGCTCCCGAGATCGCCGCGGTCGTGCCGTCCCCGTCGTTCGACGACCGGCCGGTGGTCCTCGAGGCGAGGAACCTCCACCTTCGGGACAGGGTGAACGGCGTCTCCTTCGAGCTGCGCCGGGGTGAGATACTCGGCCTCACCGCGCTCGAGGGACAGGGCCAGACCGAGCTCTTCCAGATCCTCTCCGGGGATTTCCGGCCGGCGTCGGGTGAGCTCATCGTCAACGGCGAGGTCCTCAATGCGAGGTCCCCGTACGACGCGATCCGCCGGGGTCTCGTGTTCGTCCCTGCCGACCGCCAGCAAGCGCTCTTCCCCCAACGTTCCGTTCGCGAGAACCTCGCATCACCGATGTACAACCGCTTCTCGCGATGGTTCCGCCTCGCTCGCGACGAGGGCGAGCGTGTCGACCGCGCCGTTGCGAGGCTCGACATCGACGTTCGTGCGGGGAGCCAGGCCCAGCGACTGTCGGGTGGGAGCCAGCAGAAGGTCACGATCGGTCGGTGGATCGCCGTCGGATTCGACACGGTGCTGTGCTTCGACCCGACGCGTGGCATCGACATCCAGACGAAGGCGCAGATCTACGACCTGCTCAGGGAGCTCGCAGCGGAAGGCTCCTCGATCGTCATGTACACGAGCGAGCTCCGCGAGATCCCACTCGTGTGCGACAGGGTCCTCGTCCTGTACAACGGGCGCGTCGTCCACGAGCAGGACGCGAGGACCGTCACCGAGGAGACCATGCTCACCGCCGCCCACGGTCTCGAGGAGGTCTCGCCGTGACCGTCACCGCGCCGCTCGAGACCATCACGCCCCGCGCGCAGGCACCGTGGAGGAGGTGGCTTCGGCGCCACGGATGGACCGTGGGCGTCTGGCTCCTGCTCCTCGTCCTCGTGGCGTGGTATGCGACGCTGATCCCGAGGTTCGGGTCCTTCCAGGTCGCTTCGATCGTCAACAACGGATCGCCGTGGGTGTTCCTGGCTGCGGGCCAGGCGATCATCGTCATCGCAGGGGGCATCGACCTCGGGGTCGGTGGTCTGCTCGTCCTCACCAACGTCACCGCGGCTCGACTGATGGAGGGACAGTCGTTCGAGATGACGCTGGTCATCGCCGTCGGACTCGTCCTCGTGGCAGCCGCCATCAACGCAGGCGTCGGTTGGATCATCAACGTGTCGAAGGTCCCCGACATCGTCATCACCCTCGGCACGCTGTACGTCTTCCAGGGCCTTGCGCTCGCCGTGTTGCCGAACCCCGGCGGCGGTACGAGCGAGGGCTTCCGCTGGATCTTCACAGGGTCGAAGGTCGGCATCGGATCGAACCCGTGGCCAGCCATGGTGGCGATGGCGATACCGATACTCGCTGCTTCGTGGTGGCTGGGGAGGACGCGGAGCGGCCTTTCGATCTACGCCCTCGGGAGTGACCGCGATGCCTCCTACCTCTCCGGTGTCCGTGCTGCCAGGACGAAGGTCATCTCATACGCCGTCGGCGGAGGGTTCGCAGCGATCGCCGGACTCGCGACGACGGCCATCGCAGGCAGGGGCAACGCGAACAACTTCGGCGGAAACCTCACGTTGAACGCCGTGGCGGCGATCGTCCTCGGCGGCGTCGCCCTCACCGGTGGGGTCGGTTCGTTGATAGCCGTCGTCCCCGCGGGCCTGATCCTCTTCTTCCTGAGTCCGATCCTCACGGCGATGGGGGTTGATCCGAACAGTGCGCAGATCATCCAGGGCGTCCTGATCGTGGTCGTGATGATGATCGCAGGGCTGATCACGTGGAGGAGGTCCCGCACCACATGACCACCGACCTGACCCCGATCGCCACGGAGACAGATGCCGAGTCGACGAGCGCGCTCCATCGTGTCGGCCGGTACCTCGTGCATCACCCCCACCTCGTGCTGATCGTGGTCCTGGTGGTGCTGATCCTGATCACCGGCGCCATTCGGCCCAGCTACCTCAGTATCGGCGGCCTCAGGAACTCAGCACTGTTCGCCGTACCGATCGGCATCATGGCTGCGGGTCAGACGATGCTGATGCTCACAGGCGGTATCGACCTGTCGATCGCCATGATCGCCACGGGTTCCGCGTACCTCGCGGCGAACCAGTCCCCGGAGGGCGCTGTCGTGGCGATCGTCGCGGGGCTCATCGTCGGCGTGGTCGCCGGTGCGGCGAACGGCATCGGGGTCGGCGTGTTCCGTGTCAATGCGCTCATCATGACCCTGGCGATGTCGGGAATCCTCCTGGGTCTCTTCACGTCGTGGGCCCAGACCATCTTCTTCGGCTCGACGTCGATGCATCCTTTCATCCGGAAGATGGGAGGTGGTTCGCTCGGTCGGGTCCCGTACGCCGTCATGATCTGGGCGGGTATCGCGGTGCTCGTGATCCTGATGCTGCGGCGAACCGGGTTCGGACGGAACCTCTACGCCCTCGGTGACAACATGGTCGCTGCCAGGTTCTCAGGGACCCGCACCTGGCAGGTCCTCCTCGGCGTGTACGTGCTCGCGGGAGTCCTCGGATCGGTCGCAGGCATCCTGCTCGGGGGAAGGGTGGGGGCGGTCGACCTGTCCCTCTCTACGGCGTTCCTCCTCCCGTCCGTCGCGGCCGCTGTCATCGGCGGAACCTCGATCTTCGGAGGGGTCGGCACCTACTCGGGCACGATCCTCGGTGCGCTCATCCTCGGCGTCCTCCAATCGATGCTGACGTTCCTCGGAGCAGGTCAGGCGATCCAGCAGATCCTGTACGGCTTCATCATCATCAGCTTGTCATGGCTGTACTCGAGGGTGGCTGCCGCGCAATGAGGAGGGTGTCGATGGGGAGGGTGGCATGCGGCTGAGCGAGATCAAGGCCGGCGTCGTCGGCGTCGGCTTCATCGGGGTTGCGCACGTCGAGGCGCTGAGGAGGCTCGGTGTCGACGTCGTCGGCGTCGTCGGGTCGACTCCCGAGCGTGCCGAAGCCAAGGCGCGGGCCGCCAACCTGCCTGCGGTCTACGAGAGTGTCGAGGCGCTCGCTGCCGACCCCGACATCGACGTGATCCACATCGCGAGCCCGAACCACGCCCATGCGGACCAGGTGCGCATCTGCCTCGATGCGGGCAAACACGTCGTCTGCGAGAAGCCGCTCGCCCTGAACTCCCATGACACGTCGGATCTCGTGGCACGGGCGGGTGCGTCCGGGCTCGTCAACGCAGTGTGCTTCAACCTTCGCTTCTATCCGAACTGCCATCAGGCGAGGGCCATGGTGGCGAGTGGTGAGATCGGGGAGCCCATGTTCGTCACGGGGGGCTACCTCCAGGACTGGCTGCTCCTCGACACCGACTGGAACTGGCGCCTTGTCCCCGAGGAGGCCGGTGCACTCCGTGCGGTCGCGGACATCGGGTCGCACTGGCTCGACCTCGCCCAGTTCATCACGGGCAAGCGGATCACCGAGGTGATGGCTGAGCTGCATACGTTCGTGCCCGTCCGTTCCCACCCGGTCGGACCGGTCGAGACGTTCTCCACGGGCGGCGGGGATGGCGACCTCGTCGACGAGGAGATGTCGAGCGACGACGCGGCGAGCATCATGCTCCGGTTCGAGGACGGAGCCAGGGGGCTCGTCGCCGTTTCCCAGGTGGCCGCTGGGCGCAAGAACAGCGTCACCATCGAGGTCGACGGGTCGGCGTCGTCCGTCTCGTGGTTCTCCGAGAACCCCGACCACCTGTGGGTCGGCCACAGGGGGAGGCCCAACGAGATCATCCAGAGGGACCCGTCCCTCGTTGCGCCGAGCGCCGCGAGGATCATCGGATACCCCGGAGGCCACGTCGAGGGGTACCCGGACACCTTCCGTGCCCTCTTCGGCGAGGTGTATGCGGACGTCGCGAGCGGCGGTCCGTCCGATCACCCGACCTATCCCACGTTCGCCGACGGCCACGACATACTGCTCGTGACGGAGGCGGTCGGCACGAGCTCACGAGAACAACGCTGGATCGGCGTCACCCGTTAGGAAGGAGAGACAATGAAGCTTGGACTACTCACGGCACCATTTCCGGAGACCCCGCTCGAGGAGATCGCCAGCTGGAGTTCCGCGAACGGGTTCTCGATGCTCGAGGTGTGCTGCTGGCCGAGCGACGAGGGCACGACCCGTCGGTACGGCGGCATCTGCCACATCGACGTCGACGACATGTCCGAGGCGCGAGCGTCGGAGATCGTCGAGGACATGGCCCATCGAGGGATCACGATCTCAGGGCTCGGGTACTACCCGAATCCGCTCCATCCCGACGCCGACCATCGTCGAGCGGTCGGAGACCACCTCAAGAAGGTGATCACGGCGGCGTCCCTCATGAAGGTCCCCGTCGTCAACACCTTCATCGGTGCGGACCAGACGAGGACCCAGGCCGAGAACTGGGAGCACGCGAAGGAGATCTGGCACCCCATCGTCGACCACGCGACCGACGCAGGGGTGAGGATCGCCATCGAGAACTGCCCGATGATCTTCTCGCAGGACGAGTGGCCGTCCGGCCACAACCTCGCATACTCGCCGAAGATGTGGCGAACGATGTTCGAGGAGTTCGGTGACACGGTCGGGCTCAACCTCGACCCGTCGCACCTCATCTGGCAGATGATCGACGTCGGGGCCGTCGTCGACGAGTTCGGTGAGCGCTTCTACCACATCCACGCGAAGGATCTCGAGATCGATGAGAACGGACTGTACGAGAACGGCATCCTGTCCCTCGGGATCGGATGGCAGGTACCGCGCCTCCCCGGGCTCGGTGCCGTGGACTGGCAGGAGTTCTTCTCCGGCCTGTACCGCGTCGGGTACGACTACGTCATCTGCGTCGAGCACGAGGACCGCAAGTGGGAGGGATCCGACGACCTCATCAAGCGGGGCTTCCTCCTCGCTCGGAACGTGCTCGCCCCCTACATCGTGTGACCTGATGGCGATACCCCGCGTCGGTGCATACGACGTCATCGTCGTGGGCTCGGGATCGGCAGGTTCGCCTGCCGCGATCGCCGCCGCGCGGGCCGGGGCCCGGACCCTCCTGATCGAGAAGCTCCCGTTCCTCGGCGGGAACTCGACCGCGGTCCTCGACACGTTCTACGGCTTCTACACCCCGGGATCGCGTCCGGCCAAGGTCGTCGCGGGGATCGGCGACGACGTCGTCGCCGGGCTCGAGGGAATCGGCCGTGTCGTCAGACGGGCGAACACCTACGGCGCAGGAACCGGGGTCACGTACCTGGCAGACCACCTCAAGGTCGTGTGGGAGCGCCTCGTGGTGGAGTCCGGAGCCGATGTCCTCCTGCACGCGTTCGTCCAGGACGTCGTTGTCTCCGATGGGCGGATCAGCGAGGTCGTCGTTGCGACGAAGGCGGGTCTGGGCCGATACGCGGCGTCCGTGGTCGTCGACGCCTCCGGTGACGCCGATGTGTGCTTCCACGCCGGGTTCGGGTTCGAGCTCGCGGGGACGATCGCACCTGCCCAGACGCTCACCACCACGTTCCGGATGGTGAACGTCGACCATGAACGGCGGGCGACCATCTCCAAGGACGGCCTCCACGAGCTCATGGCGCAGGCCGCGGACTCCGGCGATTACGACCTCCCTCGTCGAGAGGGGAGCGACCACGTGACGCCGATCGATGGCATGACGGCCACGGTCATGACACGCATCGACCAGATCGAACACGGTCCCGACGGAATCAGGAACGCAACGGATCCCGTGATCCTCACACGAGCCGAGATCGCCGGCCGTCGCCAGGCACTCGAGTACGCAAGGTTCCTGGTGGATCGTGTGCCGGGGTACGAGCATGCTTCCCTCGTCGCCCTCTCGAGCCAGGTCGGCCTCCGCGAGACCCGTCGGGTCCACGGGGACTACCGGATATCGAGGGCCGACGTGCTCTCCGCACGACAGTTCGACGATCAGGTAGGCCTCTGCGGCGCTCCCATCGAGGACCACCACGGCGCGGGCGGATCGGGCACGACGTGGGAGTACCTGCCGGACGGCCGGGCCGTTGGGATCCCGCTGTCGACGCTCATCGTGCGCGACTCCCTCAACACCCTCGTCGCCGGACGGTGCTTCTCCGCGGAGCACGATGCCCAGGCGTCGATCCGTTCCATGGCCCAGTGCATGGCCATGGGCCAGGCAGTCGGAACGCTGGCCGCGCTCGCATCGCGTGGAACGGGAGAGGTTCGTGGTGAGCGCTTCAGCGCCCTCGCAGACGCCCTTGTGGAGGCGGGCGCCATCCTGTCCATGGAGGAGGTCCGATGAGCGTCCGAACCGTGCTCGGGGACGTCGAGGCGTCGAGCCTGCGGGCCGTGTACATGCACGAGCACCTCATCCTCGACAACGCGCTCATCGCCAATGACTACCCGCACATCCACCTGCCATCCGTCGACGAGGCCGTCGCGGAGGTCACGCCGTGTGCTTCGGAGGGCGTCGGGTGCATGGTCGATGCGATGCCGGCCGCCGGCGGCCGCCGCCCCGGTCGCCTCGCCGAGATCAGCGAACGCACAGGGGTCGCCATCATCGCGATGACGGGACTCCACACCCCGAAGTACTACATCCACCACCCGTGGGCGATCACGGCGGAGCCCGACGTCCTCGCCGATCTGTTCGTCGCTGACATCGTCGAGGGCATCGACGAGTACGACTACACGGGTCCCGTCGTCGAACGCACCACGGTCAGGGCAGGGATGATCAAGGTCGCGACCGAAGGTGCGGAACTCACCGACCGTGAACGTCGCGTCGTCACGGCGGCAGCGGTCGCCGCGAACCGTACGGGAGTGCAGATCCTGACCCACTGCGAGGACGGCGTCGGTGCGATGGAGCAGCTCTCCTTCCTTGCAGGACTCGGATTCCCGCTCGACCGGGTCGTCGTGTCCCACACCGACAAGGTCACGGACCTCGGCTACCACCGCGACATCATGGCGACGGGTGCGTTTGTCGAGTACGACCAGGCACTTCGACGCCCGCCCGGGAAGGACAACGACACGGCGAGGGTCGCCGCAGCGATGGTCCGCGACGGTTTCGGCGACCGGATCATGTTCGGCACCGACGGCGCCCGCAGGACGCTCTGGTCGAGCCTCGGTGGAGCCCCCGGACTCGTCTGGATGCGGACAGGATTCATCGATGCCCTCGCCGCCCATGGCATCGGCGGAGCCGAGATCGACACGATGTTCACGACGAACCCGCAGCGGTTCCTGACGATGCATGAGGCACGCGCATGACGATCACGACCCGTGGCGTGAGCAAGCTCGCAGTCGGCCCCGACACCCTCGGTCTGCGAGAGTTCACGGTCGCCGATCCCGGAGCGGGCCAGGTTCTCATGGAGGTGATTGCAGCCGGCATCTGTGGAACCGACCTCCACATCGCAGATGACGAATTCCCATCCAATCCGCCCGTGACGATGGGCCATGAGGTGACCGGCGAGGTCGTCGCCGTCGGCGAGGGTGTCGATGAACGCCTCATCGGTGGCAGATTCGCCGCTGAGACCTATGTGACCTACTGCGAACGGTGCACGGCCTGCCGGACCGGCAGCCCGAACCTGTGCCCTGAGCGCCGCTCGTTCGGATCCCATGTCGATGGCGCGTTCGCACGGTGGCTGATCCTTCCCGCCCGGAACCTCCATCGACTCCCGGACCACGTCGGGAGGTTCGCCGGCGCGATCGCCGAGCCCCTGGCGTGTGTTGCGAACTGCCTCTTCGATCCGCCCGTGATCGACGCAGGCGACAAGGTGCTCGTAACCGGGCCCGGCACGATGGGTGTGCTCACCGCACAGGCGGCCCGTGCGGCTGGGGGCCGGGTGACCCTCGCTGGACTCCCCAGGGACGGAAGGCGGCTCGACGTAGCCGAGGCACTCGGCATCGATGTCGTTGTCCTCGAGGGTACGAATGCCTTGACCGAGTCCTTCGACGTCGTGTGCGAATGCTCCGGCGCGGTTGCCGCTGCCACTGTGTGCCTCGATGCGGTGCGAAAGGGTGGCCGCTACGTCCATGTCGGGATCTTCGGTGCTCCGGTCACGATCGACCTCGACCGGATCCTGTTCAAGGAGATCACCTACACCTCAGGGTTCGCATCCACGCCGGGTTCGTGGGCGCGGGCGATGGCCATGCTCGAAGCAGGGCTCGTCGACCTCGATCCCCTCGTTTCGGAGGTGGTCCCGATCGCGCAGTGGCAGCGGGCGTTCGACGCAACCCGCATGGGTGAAGGCATGAAGTTCGTCATCGATCCACGTTCCGAGGAGGAGTGAGCAATGGCTACGCAGGTTGAGCTCGTCGGCCCGAGTGCCGTGGTCACCGGAGTGTCGAGGGGGATCGGTCGTGCAACCGCGGTCGCCCTTGCCCGCGCGGGTGCGAACGTCATCGGTGTCTACAACACCGACCACGATGGCGCCGCCGCCGCCAGGGAGCAGATCGAGGATGAGGGACGCGAGGCCGTGATCATCCAGGGTGACACGAGCGACCCCGATCTCGCTGTGCGGCTGGCCGAAGAGGCCGTTGGTCGCTGGGGGAGCCTCGACATCTGGATCAACAATGCAGCCCGCCTCATGGTGAAGCCCATCATCGAAACCACGAACGACGATTGGCACGGTCTTCTCGGAGCGAACCTGCACGGGTTCTTCTACGGCAGCAGGGAGGCGGCGAGGGTCATGTACGGTCAACGTCGGGGCCGGATCATCAACATCACCTCGGCGGCCGACATCCTCGTGGTCGCGAACCTCGGCGCCTACATCGCGGCGAAGGGCGGCATCCTCGGCCTCACGAAGACGCTCGCACTCGAGGCCGCCGAGCACGACGTCACCGTGAACGCGGTGTCGCCCGGTGCCACGGACACGCCGCTCAACCTGAAGGCGTACACACCTGAGGTCAGGGCCACCTACGAACGTCGGATCCCCCTCGGGCGGATCGGCTCGGAGGACGAGGTTGCGGACACGATCGTGTTCATCGCGTCGACCGCGTCGCGGTACATCACCGGTCAGGAGATCGTCGTCGACGGCGGCCTCGTCATCAACGGGACGGTTGGGCACGCACTCGATGATTGAGACGACCCGGGATGCGATCGCCAACGAAGTGCTCCCGAACGCCGACGCGGTGCTCCAGGTCCGTGAGGGCGTGGCTTGGCCATCCGGGATGCGGTTCGTCGACCTCACGCCGGCTCGCGGCATCGCGCTGCGCATCCTCCCCGATCGAGGCTTCGACGTGGGATCTGCCCACTTCGGCGGGTTCCCCCTGGCCTGGGTCTCGAGGATCGGCGAGGTCGGCCCCCTGGCTGCGCCCACCGACATGGAATGGGGCAACGCGTTCGGAGGCGGGCTCGTCGCGACATGCGGCCTTCGGAACGTCGGCATGCCGTCGGAGGGTCACGGGCTCCACGGGACGTACTCACACCTGGGCGCGAGGAACGTCTCCGTCGAGAGAGTCGTCGACGGCGATGGTCATCTGCGCGCCACCGCGTCGATCGTCGACGACGCCGACCCGTGCGTCATGCGAGTCGATCGGACGATCACGACCCATGCGGGCATCGGCAGGATGGAACTCACGGACGTCACGACGAACCTGGGGCCCGTAGCCACCGAGGCCCCGATCCTCTACCACCTCAACTTCGGGTACCCGCTCTGGTCGGGTCACGCGAGCCTCGAGATGGCCGTCGAGCGGACGGTTCCGAGGGACGAGGCGTCGGTCCCGGCCATTGATGCGTGGA
>JAWOGV010000369.1:0-5590 GCA_046496605.1 Acidimicrobiia bacterium
GCACAGGGCTCGCCGGAATGACGGATCCCGAGGTGCCGAGCAATCGCTCGGCGCGCACGAGAGCTGCCTCGAAGGACCCCTCGATGTCTGCGAGTCCCGCCAGGATCAGGTTCCCGAGTGAATGCCCTGCAACATCGGACTCCTCGAACCGGTGATCGAACAGTCGCTTCCAGATGTTGTCGTCGGGCGTCAGGGCGAGGAGGCACTTGCGGATGTCGCCCGGCGGCGGGATGTCGAGCTGGGTGGCGAGGCGGCCGCTCGATCCCCCATCGTCGGCAACCGATACGACGGCGTCCACCCGCGCTGCATAGGCGAGCGCGGCCCGGAGCGCCTTCGACAACCCGTGCCCTCCGCCGATCGCCACGACTCGCGGCCCGTCGAACTCGATCGCAAGCTCCTCGAGGAGGGTCTGCGGTTCGACCGCGGTCGGTCGCATCAGACCGGCATGTCCCGATGGTGCACGGCCGTCTCGAAGCCTCGTTCCGACAGGTGCGATCCGATCGCCTCAGCCATCGCGACACTGCGATGCTTCCCACCCGTGCAGCCGATCCCGATCGTCACGTACGACTTCCCCTCCGCTTCGTACTCGGGGATGAGGAAGTCGAGGAGGTCGGTGACCTTGGAGAGGAACGTCGTTGCCTCGTCATGGGAGAAGACGTACTCCCGTACATCCTCATCGAGACCCGTCTTCGGCCGGAGGTCGGCGATCCAGTGCGGATTGGGGAGGAAGCGGACGTCGAACATGAGGTCGGCGACTCGTGGGATGCCTCGCTTGAACCCGAACGACGTCACGTCGACGCGCATCGAGGGCCGGGAGCCCGACGCGAAGGCCTCATGGAGTTGATCCCGGAGCTGATGGACGGAGAGCTCGGATGTGTCGATGATCACGTCGGCCACGGCTCGCACCTCCTCGAAGGTCTCGCGTTCGGCCGTGATCGATCTGAGCAGGGCGCTCTGTGGGACCGGGTGGGGGCGTCGGGACTCCTCGAACCGCTGTACGAGGACCCGGTCGTCAGCATCGAGGAACAGCACGGTCGTCGGGATGCCCGCGCGTTGGAGATCGATGAGCGCGAGGTCGAGCGTGGTCGAGTCGATCCCCGAACGAGCGTCGACGACGATCGCCACCTTCGATCTCGTTCCGTCTGCGACACCGACGGACGCAACGAGGTTCGGTACCAGGTCGAGAGGGAGGTTGTCGACCACGAAGTAGCCGATGTCCTCGAGTACGTTCGCAGCCTCGGATCGACCGGCCCCGGACATGCCAGTCACGATCACGACGTGGGCCTGCAGTTTCTTCGTCACGGCGTCACACCTCGTGGAGAGCCTCGAAAAGATCCTTCGCAACTGTATCGGGCACGATCATCGCAAGTGCATCGACGTCGGCGTCACGCATCTTCTTGACGGATCCGAACGCGCGGATCAACGCCTTCTTGCGCCCGGGGCCGATGCCGGGAACATCGTCGAGAATCGAGTCCACCATCGATCGATCCCTGAGTTTCCTGTGGTAGGTGACCGCGAAACGGTGGGCCTCGTCGCGGACCCGCTGCAACAGGTAGAGCGACTCCTCCCCCCTGTCGATGATGATCGGTTCGGACTCGCCGGGGACGAACACCTCCTCGAGCTTCTTGGCAAGGCCGACCACCGGGATCTCGAGACCGAGCTCATCGAGCACGGTGACGGCGCGTCCCAGCTGGCCCTTGCCACCGTCGATCACCACGAGGCTCGGTGGATACGAGAACCTGCCACGATCCGGGGTATCGTCGTCACGTTCGATCAGGTAGGCGGTGAACCGGCGCCGAAGCACCTCCTCCATCGCCGCGAAGTCGTCCTGGCCCTCGAGCGTCCTGACGCGGAATCTGCGGTATTCGCCCTTCTTGGGGAGCGCGTCCTCGAACACGACCATGGACCCGACCGTGTGGCGGCCCTGGATCGTCGAGATGTCGTAGCACTCGATCCGCAGGGGTGGTGTCGGGAGCGAGAGCTCGTCCTGGAGGCTCCGCAGTGCCCGTGCGCGTGCGTTGTGGTCGCCATGTCTCTTGAGGCGGTGCCGAGCGAATTCCTCGATCGCGTTCGCCTTCGCCGTGTCCATCACCCTGCGCTTTGCTCCACGAGCCGGGACCCTCAATGACACGGCGTTGCCTCGACGCTCAGCGAGCCACGCCTCCCAGAGTTCACGGTCCTCTGGGAGCTCCTGGACGAGGACCTGTTTCGGAGGTGTCTCGTCGCCGTAGAGCTGGCCGATCATCCGACCGACGAATTCGGGGATCGTGATGTCCTCCACCCTGTCGACGACCGTGGTCTTGCGACCCGTGACCCTCCCCCTCCTGACGTTCAGGACGACGAGGACGATCTCGAGATCGTCCTCGTCGAAGGCGATGACGTCGAAGTCCTCGCGGGTGTCGGACACGAGTTCCTGGCGCTCGAGCGCCGTGCGCATCGCACCGATCCGGTCCCTGATCCGTGCTGCGCGTTCGTAGTCGAGGCCGGCAGCAGCCTCCGCCATCGCCGACTGGAGATCGGAGATCAGGACATCGCTGTCCCCGCTCAGGAATGATCCCAGGCCATCGAGGTACTGCCCGTAGGTGCCGGGCTCGACCTCTCCGACACACGGCCCCGAGCACTTCTCGATGTGGAAGAGGAGACACGGTCGTCCGGACGCGTGGTGGCGATCGAACTTCGCGTTCGTACAGGTGCGCACGGGAAACGTCCGGAGCAGGGAATCGAGTGTTTGGCGAATCGAGTACGCGCGCGCATACGGTCCGAAGTACTGCACGCCCCTGCGCCGCTTGCCACGGACAACCAGGGCACGTGGCCACTCCTCGTGTCGCGTGATGGCAAGGTAGGGGAAGGACTTGTCGTCCTTGAGGCGGACGTTGAACGGGGGCTGGTGCTCCTGGACGAGGGAGAACTCGAGCATCAGGGCCGCGAGTTCACTGTCCGTGACGATCCACTCGAGATCCGAGGCGGCGTCGATCATCGATCGAGTCCGTGGAGCGAGGTCCGATGCGAAGTAGTTCGCAGTTCTCTTCCTCAGGGACTTCGCCTTGCCGACGTACAGGGCGCGGCCGAACCCATCGCGGAAGATGTACACGCCCGGGGCATCCGGGACGGACGACGGCGGTGGGCGATCGAGCATCGGCGCGGATCCTACCCCGACGACCCCGCAGGCCCGTCGAGACGCCACTTCACGCCGAGCAACCTCGGAATCGACTGCTGGCCCGAATAGCCGGGAAGGGCACGGATCGTCTCCTCGCTGAGCGGACGCTCGGCCATCACCTCGAGGCGCCACCCGTGTTCCGCTGCACTCGTCAGCAGTGTCCCGAGGGGACGGTGGTGGTACCGGATCTCGCGGTGGCCCGCAGGCTCCATCGAGGAACCCACGGACAGGTAGTCGCCCCACCTCCAGAGGACCTCACCGTCCTCATCGAGCAGTGGCGCCGATCCGGGAGCGGTGAACACCGGGTGATTGATGACGATTGCCAGGGTCGCTGACGGTCGGCAGACGCGTGCGACAGATGCGAAGAATCCGTCGTGGTCCTCGATGAGGTCGAGCAGATACACGGACACCGCCGCATCGAAGGAGCCCGTCTTCAGGAAGCCCAGATCGGGCAGCTCGGCGACAACGACGGGCGCGATCGATCGCGCGACGCGAGCGAGGTCGAACGACAGGTCGACACCGACGACGCTCCCCCCGTACATGCGCATCAGGCCTCCATCGCCACAACCGAGGTCGATGGTCCGCTCCGCCATCGGTTCGAGCAGGAGCTCGAGGAGGGGCACGACGTCGTTCGGATACGACGGATCGCGCGCCGACTCGTCCCGCCACCATGGAGCGATGTCATCCCAATTGTCACTCATGTATGCATGCCTGTCGGGGGACTGGTGGTCGGGCCGATCCGTGGCCGCGCTGAGTCGCGGGACGAATCATGCTGATCTCCGGAATGTACTCGTCCGTGGGCGCAGCTCCCGTGGCGCGGTTGCCTCCCATCCCTTCGGGTGGCGAATGGCGTGGCGGCTCAACCCCGAGGGCGCTTCGTGAGGACGTCGCGGAGGAACTTCCCCGTGTAACTGTCCGAGACGTCAGCGACCTGTTCAGGAGTGCCGGTCGCGACGACCTGCCCGCCTCCGTCACCACCCTCGGGGCCGAGGTCGATGACCCAGTCGACCGACTTGATCACGTCGAGGTTGTGCTCGATGACCACGACGGTGTTCCCGCCGTCCACCAGCCTCTGGAGCACGCCGAGCAGTTTGCGGATGTCCTCGAAGTGCAGGCCGGTCGTCGGTTCGTCGAGGATGTAGAACGTCCTGCCCGTCGAGCGCTTCCCCAACTCCGAGGCGAGCTTCACTCGCTGGGCTTCTCCGCCCGAGAGGGTGGGCGCTGGTTGTCCGAGCCGGACATAGCCGAGGCCGACATCGAACAGCGTTCCGAGCACCCGGGCGATCTTCGGCTGGTTCTCGAAGAACGTCAGGGCCTCCTCGATCGACATGTCGAGGACGTCGGCGATCGAATGACCCTTGAAGAGCACCTCGAGGGTGTCCCTGTTGTAGCGGAGCCCACCGCATGTGTCGCACGGTACGTACACGTCGGGCAGGAAGTGCATCTCGATCCTGAGGGTCCCGTCACCCTTGCACGTCTCGCATCTGCCGCCCGAGACGTTGAACGAGAACCGTCCCGGCTTGTACCCGCGCATTCGCGCATCCGGAGTCGCGGCGAAGAGTTGGCGGATCGAGTCGAACACCTTCGTGTACGTCACCGGGTTGGATCGCGGGGTTCGCCCGATCGGTGATTGGTCGATGTTGATGACCTTGTCGATGTTCTCGAGTCCCTCGATGCGCCGATGGCGGCCCGGGAGGACGCGCGAGCCGTGGAGGGATGCGTGAAGCGACCGCGAGAGGATCTGTTCGATGAGCGACGACTTCCCGGACCCCGACACTCCGGTCACGGCCACGAAGAGCCCGAGGGGGAACTCGACGTCGATGTTCTTGAGGTTGTTCTCCGACGCTCCGAACACCCTGACCGCTTCTGCTCGACCGTCGCGACGAGTCGGCGGCACGACGATGGACCGCTCCCCCGAGAGGTACTTGCCCGTGATCGACTCCTCCGCTGCCTCGATGGCAGCGACGGTGCCCTCTGCGACGATCCTCCCACCGTGTTCCCCCGCGCCGGGCCCGATGTCGACGACATGGTCGGCGATCCTGATCGTGTCCTCGTCGTGCTCCACGACGATCAAGGTGTTGCCGAGGTCGCGGAGCCGCAGGAGCGTCTCGATCAGACGCTGGTTGTCGCGCTGGTGGAGCCCGATGGATGGCTCATCGAGGATGTAGAGGACGCCAACGAGACCGGAGCCGATCTGGGTGGCCAGCCGGATCCTCTGTGCCTCTCCCCCGGCGAGCGTCGCAGCGGAGCGGGCGAGCGTCAGGTAGTCGAGACCGACGGCGACGAGGAACTCGAGGCGCTCGCCGATCTCCTTCACGATGGGACTCGCGATCGTCGCGCTGCGCTCATCGAGCTCGAGTGATCGAAGGAAGTCGAGCGAGGCCCCGAGGCTCCAACGGGACAGGTCGGCGATGGAGATGCCTCCGACCGCGA
>JAWOGV010000078.1:0-3830 GCA_046496605.1 Acidimicrobiia bacterium
CTCCTCGTAGCGCCCCTGGTTGACCAGCAACTCCCCGATGTTCACCTCGGGGAGTTGCTGGTCAACCAGGGGCGCTACGAGGAGGCAGAGGATCGGCTGGTGAATGCGGTGCGGGTGCTTCGTGCCACGGGCGAGAACTCCATGGCGACGTTCGCGGAGATGTTCCTTGCTCGCGTCCACCTGGAGCGGCAGCAGTATGAGCGGGCGGAAGCGGTTCTTGCGGGCGTGATCGAGGAAGCTACCGAGATCGGCTTCGCCATCGTCATGGCAGAGGCTCCCCTCCACCTCGCCGACCTGGCGCGACGCCGCGGCCAACCCGAAGCAGCCCTGGTCCAGCTACGGGAGGCGTTGAAGAACGCTGGCGAGGTTGCATCGGCGTACCAGCTCACCGAGTCTCGATTCCGCGCCCAAGCCCTCGCGGAACTGGGACGTGAGGGCGAGGCTCTGGCAACGCTGGATGCATCACTTGCCATGGCCGAGGCACGCGACCAGTACTACGACATTGCGATGCTGCTCTCGACGAAGGCCGACATCCTCGGCACTTCGGACCCCGCTGCTGCCCAAGCCGTTCTTGCCAGAGCAGCTCTGCTGAAGAAGCGCCCCGGCATCCGTACCTGAAGCCGGCACTCACCCCAAACGACGTGTGCCCCGCCGGTCCGGCGGGGCACACGCTCCTCATCCTTGGGATGGACTATCCGGCGGTCACTTCCATGCAGGGTCGAACTCGCCCGAGATGACCTGCGTTTGGACACCATTCAGTACCTGGGCGAGGAGGCAGATCGGCGTACCACCCGGGTGCGAGTAGGTGGGATAGGTTGCAGGGTCGCTGATGTCCGGAATCTCGCCCGGAACGACGGTCGTGAGGACCACGTCGCAGGCCACCATGTCGTCGTAGTCCCCATCATCGAACCCATCACCGCCATCGTCGAGGGCGACCTGGCGCACCTTGCCGATGACAATCTGGTCCGGGTCACCCTCCGCGGGCGCCCAATCGATCTCGAGCAGGAACTTCTCGCCGACGTAGTCCTCGTCCGGATACAGGAACTGGACGTTGTCTAGCGTGATCTCGAGCGTGTACGGCAGCAGGGAACTGCAGTCGTTCTTAAGGCCATCAAGGCGAATGACCTCTGCAGAGGTGGCGATTTCTCCGAGTACGCCCGTGTCACTGGCGGTGTCACCGCAGGCGAGTACGCCCTCGTAGAACGGTGTGTAGCAGAGGACGATCGACTTGACGTTTCCGTTCGCAGTGTACGTGGCCTGGCCTTCATCCACTGACTCGTAGCCGAAGAAGAGACCGGAGTCACCCTGGTTGCCGTCGACGAGCGCGACGCCCTCGACGGTCCCGGCTGTGATCCAGAAGCTGAGGTCCTTGCGGTTGTTCACGAGACTCAGGTCGACGGTGACCCCACGATCGCCGAGCGCCAGACCCGTCAGCTCGAAGACACGGTCGTTGCTGCCACCCCTTGGGACGCTGATGATTGCCGTCTCGCCCTCGTACTCGTCGCCGAGGAAGCTTGCGCAGACTTCCGCCGCATCCACATCTTCGTACGCCACTCCGTTAACGGCACCGGCGGGGCGCAGCGCAATGATGAGGGATACCCCCACCACCGCGAGTGCCAGCAAGAGTGCAAAGATCCGTCCTGAAGCCTTCTGTGTCAAAGCGCTCACAGCGCCCTCCCTTGATCGAGTCTGTAGCCCATCATGAATATAGCGGCCGTGTGCGCGCCGTGGGCAACTGTTCTGATACGCAGAGTGGCCAGCTAAGCATCTAAGGATCTTCGGTGTGTCTCCTCTGCGCCGAGACGCCAACTTCTTCGCGAAGACCCCCGAGCAGGCGGGAAACCTCATGGCAATCCTGGCCGTGGGCCTCGGCATGATCGGTGGCGTCTTCTTCCCGTCGGACCTCGGGAGCGGCGTCCTGGCCCTGACGATTGCGAAGGTTGCCATCGTGCGCCTCATCAGGGACCGCTCCAACATCTTCTTCGTCTTCATCCTGCCGATCGGGATCATCGTCATCATCGGCGCCCAGTTCGGCGGATCGTTCACCCCGAACCTCGGGGTCGTCGTCGAACGCGGTGCGGGGGAGCTCGGTGAGTCCCTTGCGACGTCGTTCGAGGACCGTGACGACATCGACGTCGTTCGATACGGGAACTCCGGCGAAGCCGTCGCTGCGGTCGAGCGTGGGACGGTCCAGGCGGCCGTTGTCATCCCTGTCGGGTACGACGAGGCTTTGCGTGGCGGGGGCACCACAGAGGTCGGATTCCTCGCACGGCCCGATGCCGCGGTGTTCCAGACGATCGTGGCCTCGGAGGTGACCGATCAGGCAACGGTGATCCGAGCGGCTCGATTCGCCTCGTCCGAGACTGATGCGCCCTTCGATGACGCCCTCGCTCTCGCGGGGACCCTCGAGTCGACCGTCACCGGGGTCGTGGTGAGCGTCGAGACGGTCGGTGAGGCGATCTTCCCGTCCTCCCTCGGCCAGTTCGATCTCGGCGCCTCGTCACAGCTCGTCCTGTTCATGTTCCTCACCGGCCTCACCGGGTCCGCGGCCATCATCGAGACGCGCCGGCTGGGCGTGGCCAGTCGCATGCTGTCGACTCCCACCCCTGCGGGCACCGTGGTCACCGGGGAAGGCCTTGGGCGGTTCGGCGTCGTGATGGTCCAGGGCCTCTACATCCTGTTCGCCACGCTCGTCCTGTTCCAGGTCAACTGGGGCGACCCGCTCGGTGCCGCCGCCGTGATGATCCTCTTCGGCGCCGTTGCGGCCGGCGCGGCGATGCTCATGGGCACGATCTTCAAGAACGACCAACAGGCGGGCGGAGTGGCCGTCCTGCTCGGGATCGGCCTCGCGGCGCTCGGCGGATGCATGATCCCCAGCGAGTTCTTCTCCGACACGATGCAGCGGGTCGCGCATCTCACCCCGCACGCCTGGGCCTTGGACGCGTTCGCGGTCCTCGTGCGCCAGGACGGGACGATCGTCGACATCCTCCCCGAGCTCGGGGTACTCGCAGCGTACGCAGCCGTGCTGCTCACCATCGCCGGGTTCCGCCTCCGCCGCTCGATGCGTACCGCCTGACCGGTCCCGCGCGAGGACGGGTCGTCGCCGTCAGATGGGAGAATCACCCGATGCAGAAGATCTCCAGACGCCCCGCTGATGTCGGAGGCGGCGCTGCGGCAGTCGTGTCGCTGTGGCTGCTCATCACGAACTGGGGTCCGATCGCCGCCGGTCACCCGTCCTACCTCGTGTTCTACGTCGGCCTCATCATGGTGGGCGCGTCGACGGTGGTGTGGGCCGTCCTGCATCCCGACCGACCGTACAGGCGGTGGCTATCGATCCTCGTGGCCGTGGTGTTCATCGGGTTCGCGTTCGTCGCGTTCTGGCTGAGACCCTTCGAGGCCACTGACATCGCCCTCGACGCCATGGAGGGTTCCGCCACGGTCTCGGTCACACAGACCTGGTCACGGATCCTCATGGAGCCCATCGGTTCCGACCCGCCGGCGGCTGGCCTCGTCTTCTACCCTGGCGCACGGGTCGACGCACGGGCATACGCGCACGTGCTCACGCCGATCGTCGAGGCCGGATACCGGGTCGTGATCGTGAAACCCCCACTCGGAATCGCGTTCTTCTCGACGAGCTACGCCACGAACTGGGTCAACGACGACACGGAACTCAGCCGTTGGGCCGTCGGCGGCCACTCCCTCGGAGGTGTCGTCGCCTCCTCGAGCGAGGACAACTACGGCGAGATCGTCGGCCTCGTCCTCTACGCCTCGTATCCGTCCTCCGACATCTCCGATCGTCCCGGCCTCGCCGTGGCGTCGATCTACGGCAC
>JAWOGV010000147.1:0-7250 GCA_046496605.1 Acidimicrobiia bacterium
CTCGCTCCGCGAGCCGCCGTACCTTCTCGGCGGCCTCGGCCGGAATGTCGGCAGGGGCCTCGAACCTCGATGTGTCGTCTGCGTACTTCGCGTCGTACGTGTACCACCCGGATGCCACGACCACCTCACCGGGTGGTACACGTACGACGCGAAGTACGCAGACGACACATCGAGGTTCGAGGCCCCTGCCGACATTCCGGCCGAGGCCGCCGAGAAGGTACGGCGGCTCGCGGAGCGAGTGTTCGACCTGCTTGGCCTCGACGGGCTTGCCCGCATCGACTTCTTCTACGAATCCGACTCGCGGGAGTTCTGGTTCAACGAGGCGAACACGATGCCCGGCTTCACCTCGATCAGCGGCTTCCCGAAGATGTGGGCCGCCTCAGGTGTGTCGTATCCCGACCTGTGCAACGGCCTCGTCGAGGCCGCGACCGAACGCCACACCAGGCGGGCCGACCTGTCGGTACGTCAGGACTAGAGCCGGACGACCGGACAGGTCAGGGTGCGAACGATTCCGGGAACCGGCTGGATCTTGGTCACGACGAGGTGGCCGAGCGCGTCGACATCGGCTGCCTCCGCGGCCACGATCACGTCATAGGGCCCTGTCACGGCCTCGGCCGACTTCACCCCGTCGATCTGGCCGATGGCGCGCGAAACCTCCGACGCCTTCCCGCTCTCTGTCTGGATGAGCACGAATGCTTGAACCATGGGACAACGCTACCAGCAGCGCGGTCGTTGGGAGCGAGGGCGACGCGATCCGCGTCAGTATCCGTCGCTGCCGAAGCGGAGGTTGGTCGCGGTGGCGTCGTCGCCCTGGCCCACCTGGTCGAAGCGGACGCGCTGACCCTGGCGGAGGAAACGGAACATGGAGCCGTCGAGGCTCCCCGGACGGAGCATCACCTCGGAACGGTCGTCATCCCTGACGATGATGCCGATGCCGGTCGCATCGTCATATGCCTTGATGACGCCCTGCATCAGACCTTTTCGACCTTGCCGGCCTTGATGCACGACGTGCACACGCGGGCGCGGCGTGAGTTGCTGCCGTATCTGACGCGGATCTTCTGGATGTTGGGGCGCCAGGTCTTCGACGATCGCTTGTGCGAGAAGCTGACCTGCTTGCCGGTCCACGGCTCCTTGCCGCAGACTTCACATCTGTATGCCATGTGCGGGAGACCTCCTGAGGCAGCGACGTAGATTACCAGTCAGATGCCCGTATTCGGCATGTGTCGGCGCGTTTGCGCGCCATCGCGACCAACATCGGGTCCATGACCTCATCGAACGACGGCATCGAGCGAAGCCTCGTGTACCTCGCCGCCCTGCCTGTGGACCGCGTCAAGGGCATCGGGCCCGGCAATCTCAAGAAGCTCACGGCGCACGGTATCCGCTCCGTTGCCGACCTCCTCCTGACGCCGCCGCGGCGCTACCTCGATCGGAGTCACCTCTTCGACATCGCATCGGCACCCATCGGCGAGGAGGTCACGATCGGTGGTGTCGTCACGGCGTTCTCCAAACGACGGATCTCACGAGGTCGCACCATGGTCGAAGCGAAGGTGTCGGACGGTACGAGGACCGTGCGAGTCGTGTGGTTCAACCCGTACATCAACCTCGACCAGGGTGAGGAGGTCGCGCTGTCGGGCACGCTCGAGACGTTCGGGGGGACGCTCCAGATGAAGGCCCCCGACGTGGACAGGCTCTCGCGCGAGCCTTCACTCACCACCGGGCGGGTCGTCCCTGTCTATTCGACGATCGCCGGGATGAAGGCGGCCACCCTCCGCTCGTCGATCGCCAACGCGGTCCGGCGGTCGATCCCCGTGCATGATGTGCTCGACGAGGCAATCCTCGATGCGTACGACCTCGTCGACCGGTCGTTCGCCATCGAGCGTATCCATTTCCCCGAGGCCCTCTCGGACGTGGGCCCCGCGAGGCGACGCCTCGTGTTCGACGAGTTCCTGCGCATCCAGATGGCCCTGCGGGTCCGCGCATACGACGAGTTCGAGACCCAGGTCGGCGTATCGAACTCGGTTCGTGGGCCCCTGCTCGAGCGGTACATCGGTTCGCTTCCCTTCGAGTTGACGCCGGACCAGGGGAAGGCGCTCTCCGAGATCCTCCACGACATGGAGGCCGGAACGCCGCTCCATCGCCTCCTCCAGGGCGAGGTCGGTTCAGGGAAGACGGTCGTGGTCATCGCTGCGCTGCTGACCTCCGTCGAGAGCGGACACCAGGCAGCCTTCATGGCCCCGACCGAGGTCCTCGCTACCCAGCACTACCTTGGCACGATTCGATCCCTCGCCGAAGCCGGGATGGCTCCCGTTGCCGACGCGGACCTTCGCACTGGCACCGCGTCGCTGTTCGGTTCAGAACCGCCGGCGACCCGACCCGTGCGGGTCGCCTTGTTCACCTCGGGACGCGTCCTCGTGAACTTCTCCCGTTCGGAGGTCAACCGAACCCGGGCGCTCGAGTGGCTCGCCGATGGCACCATCGACATCGCGTTCGGAACACACGCCCTGATCCAGCCGGACGTGAGCTTCCACTCCCTCGGGATCACGGTCGTCGACGAGCAGCACCGGTTCGGCGTCGAGCAGCGCGTGCACCTGCGCGACAGCGATCGCAGGGATGGTGTCCCGGATCTCCTGCTCATGACGGCGACGCCGATCCCGCGAACCTTCGTGATGGCCCTCTACGGCGACCTCGAGGTCTCGACCATCGTCACGATGCCGCCGGGCCGGACCGAGCTCGAAACCGCCGCGATCAACGCCGACGCCGAGGCCGACACCGCCGTCGACTCGCAGATCCGCTCCGTGGTGGCGTCGGGAAACCAGGTCTTCGTCGTGTGCCCCCTCGTCGAACCGTCCGACAAGATCGACGCGCGGTCGGCGACCGAGGAGTACCTCCGCGTGGCTGGGTCGCTCCCGGATCTCAGGGTTGGGCTCCTCCACGGGCAGATGACATCGTCGGACAAGGCGGAGGTCATGGAGGCGTTCCGCGTCGGGGCGATCGACGTCCTGATCGCAACGACCGTGATCGAGGTCGGCATCGACGTCCCGAACGCCACCCTCATCGTCGTGTGGAACGCGGAGAGATTCGGCCTCAGCCAACTCCACCAGCTCCGCGGGCGTGTCGGGCGTGGTTCGCACCCCGGCCGCTGCCTCCTGGTCGTCGACGCGTCGACGCCGGACGCCGAGCGCAGGGTCGATGCGATGGTTGCCACCACCGACGGGTTCGAGCTCGCCGAGGTGGACCTCAGGATCCGGGGGCATGGGACGATCTTCGGGTCCTCCCAATCGGGAGCAGGTGACCTCCGATTCGGGGACCTCCTCCGTGACGGCGACCTCGTCATCGCTGCGTCTGAGTGCGCCACGAGAGCCGTCGCCGAGGACCGAACGGGTCGGCTCGTCCTGGAGGTACTCGAGGAGTTCCGTATCTTCATCGGCGAGTCCGATGAGTGGTTGGGGAAGAGCTGACATGCGGATCATCGCCGGAAGGGCCAAGGGCCGGACGATCGCAGCGCCTCCATCGGGGACGCGGCCGATGACGGGACGCGCCCGCGAGTCGCTCTTCTCGATCATCGCCGGCCACCTCGTCGACGCCGACGTGCTCGACCTGTACGCGGGGTCCGGAGGGCTCGGACTCGAGGCGCTCAGCAGGGGAGCGAGATCCGCCGTGTTCGTCGAGCGTTCCAGCCGGGCATCGCGCATCATCGCCGAGAACGTCGATGCCGTCGGGCTCGGGGGGACCGTCCACCAGGGATCCGCATACGACGTGGTGGGCAGGCTCAAAGGGAGATTCGATGTCGTCTTCGTCGATCCTCCCTATCGGGACTCCGACGAGAGCGTCGAACAGGTGCTCGGTCGCCTGGACGCCCTGCTTGCCGATACCGGCATCGTCGTCGTCCATCGACAGGCCTCGAGCGCCCTCACGCCTCCGGATTTCCTCACTTGTGTCGACGAGCGGCGGTACGGTGATGCCGTGGTGAGCATGTTCGAGAGGCCGACATCGTGATCATCGCCCTGGTCCCCGGCAGTTTCGACCCGCCGACCAAGGGTCACCTCGACGTGATCGAGCGGTGTACGGGCATCTTCGACAGGGTCGTCGTCGGGGTCGTGCACAATCCATCGAAGTCGGCGCTGTTCACCGCAGAGGAACGAGTCGACCTCCTCACGAGATGCTGTGCCCCGTGGAACAACGTCCACGTCGAATCCTTCGAGGGACTCCTCGTGGACTTCGCGAAGAGGATCGGCGCCAAGACGGTCATCAAGGGACTGCGTGCGGTCACCGACTTCGACTATGAGATCCAGATGTCGCAGATGAATCGGCACCTCTCGGGTGATGTCGTCTCCCTGTTCGTTGCCACCAAGCCGGAGTACGGTTACCTGTCGTCGTCGCTCGTCAAGGAAGTTGCCAGGCTCGGCGGCTCGGTGGAGGACCTCGTACCCCCCATCGTCTCGGATGCACTCAAGGAGCGTCTCGGATGATCGATCAACCAGAAGGCAATCGGCCGTCACCTCCCGTACCCGGAGCGCTCGCGGAGCTCCTCGAGGACCTCATCACCGAGATCGAGCATGCTCGCGCGGTTCCGCTGTCCAGCAACGTGATGATCAATCAGGAGGAGATGCTCGACCGGCTCCACCACGCCGCCGAGCAACTCCCGGAGGAGCTCCGTGCAGCACGGTGGATGGTGCGCGAGCGCGAGACGTACATCGCAAAGACGAACGAGCGCGCCCGCGAGGTCGTTGCGAATGCCAAGGCAGAGTCGGAACGTCTCGTGTCCGACAACTACATCGTCCAGGAGGCGGTCGAGGAGGCCAACACCCTGATCCGCAATGCCGAGAACGAGGCCCGCAGGATCAGGCTCGAGGCGGAGGACTACGCGGAGCGCCACCTCTCCGAGGCCGAGACGATCCTGGGGGAGCTCTACCGCTACGTGACCGAGGCCCGAGCCGAGCTCCACACCGCCCTTCCTCGGCCGCCGGACGTCCCGGGGGTCTGAGCCGGTCGCGCTCTTGGACCGTCGCGCTACCTTTTCCCCATGAGCCGAAGCCCCTTCCTCGTGAACGTGTCGGACCTCCTTGGCCGGAACGTGTCCTCGCGGCCCGAGACGATCGAGGCTTCCGTCGATTGGTCGGTCGATCTCGTCGGCCTCGAGCCGGACCCCCCGCTGCGCGCAGACCTCGTGCTCCATCCCGTCTCGGGGGGAATCGCCGTGACGGGATCGGTCTCGTTCACCTCGCACGAGGCATGTGTGCGCTGCCTTGCGACGTCCACCACCGATCGCGAGGTCACCGTGGGAGCCCTGTTCGACCGATCCGGTGACGAGGAGAGCTATCCGCTCCAGGGTCACGAGATCGATGTCGAGCAGATGCTGCGCGACGAGGTCCTCCTGTCGTTGCCCATCGCCCACACCTGCGGTGATCAGTGTCCCGGACTTGTGACTAGCGCAGGAATGGACTTGAATACGGAGCCCTCGGGTGACGAGGGCGACACGCGTTCGCCCTTTGCCGTCCTCAAGGACCTCCTCGACCCCGAGGACTGAACGGAAGAGGTTTCCACCATGGCTGTTCCCAAGAAGAAGATGTCGCGGTCACGGACCAGGCGACGCAAGGCGCAGTGGAAGATCGCTCGTCCGACCGTGGCACGGTGTTCACGGTGCAACGCGCCGCATGTCCCCCATCGCGCGTGCACGACCTGCGGTACCTACAACGGGCGCGACGTCATCGAAACCTCGTAGCCGGACATGGCCACGATCGCCGTCGATGCGATGGGTGGTGACAGCGCCCCTCGCGAGATCGTCGAGGGCGCACTGATGGCACACGCCGACGGCGTTCCCGTGATCCTCGTCGGAGATGTGGGAGTCATCGGTGGTATCCTCGACGGACGGGCGGACATCCCCATCGTGGCAGCCTCGCAGGTCATCGGCTTCCACGATGATCCGGCGCACGCGTTGAGGGAGAAGAAGGACGCTTCGATCGCCGTGGCCGCGCGGCTGGTGCGCGACGGTGGCGCAGATGCCGTCGTTTCGGCGGGGAGCACGGGTGCCGCGATGGCAGCAGCCACCTTCCTCATCGGGCGCCTTCCCGGTGTGTCGAGACCGGGAATCGCGAGCATCTTCCCGACGGGTCACGTCGTCCTCGACGTCGGAGCGAATCTCGAGTGCCGACCCGAGCATCTCCTGCAGTTCGCCGTCATGGGTTCGGCGCTCGCGGAGGTCTACGGACACGTCGATCGCCCGAAGGTCGGTCTGTTGAACATCGGGGAGGAGCCGTCGAAAGGTCGCGACGTCGAACGCGCCGCGCACCGGCTGCTTGCGGCGAGTCCCGCGATCAACTTCGTGGGGAACGTCGAGGGGCGTGACATCGCGACCGACACCGCGAACGTGATCGTCACGGACGGCTTCACCGGCAACGTGCTGCTCAAGACGAGTGAGGGCTCCGGGAAGGCCATACAGCGGATGATCCTCGAGACCCTGTCGCGCCCGGAGTACGCGGATCTCCTCGCAGGCCTGATGCCGGCGTTCATGGAACTCCGCGAACTCCTCAGCCCGGAGAGCGTGGGAGGAGCCCACCTCGTCGGAACGAAGGGCGTCGTCGTCATCGCCCATGGTTCGTCGTCGAGGATCGCCGTGTCGAACGCGATCCGCATCGCACGCGAAGGTGTCGAGCATGGACTCGTCGAACGCGTCGGATCAGGCATCGCCGCGGCGACGGCCATGTGACGTCGATGACGTCACACGAGGCCATCGACGCGATCGACAGGGCGATCGGCTATCGGTTCGTCGAGGCGAGCCTTGCCGAGGAGGCCCTGACCCACGCTTCGTACGCCGCCGAGCATGCCGGTACGACGTCATACGAGCGGCTCGAGTTCCTCGGAGATGCCGTCGTGGAACTCATCACGACCCAGATGATCTACGAGGCCCTCCCCGGCGAACCGGAGGGTTCGATGACCAAGGTGCGTGCATCCGTCGTCGACGAGTCGACACTCGCCACCATCGCGCGGGAATGGGCCCTCGGTGACATCATCCGCCTCGGCATCGGTGAGGAGCGCTCGGGCGGCAGGGAGAGGGATTCGATCCTCTCGGACGTGTGCGAATCGCTGATCGCCGCAGTGTTCCTCGATGGAGGCTTCGCGGCCGCCGAGCGGCTCGTCCGCTCGACATGGGGATCGGTTCTCGCGGAGCGGATCGCGCAGCCCGATGTCAGCGATGCACGATCGAGGCTCCAGGAGCTCCTCGCCAACACCGGACGCATCATCGCCTTCCA
>JAWOGV010000334.1:0-3156 GCA_046496605.1 Acidimicrobiia bacterium
GGAGGATGATCCGGAACGCCTGGGGAAGGATGATCTGGCGCAGGTACTGCCCCCGCTTGAGGCCCATGGCCATCGCTGCTTCCGTTTGGCCCTTCGGCACGGCGAGGATGCCGCCTCGGACGATCTCGGCGATGAAGGCAGCTGTGTACAGCGTCACGCCGGTCCAGATCGCGAAGAACGGGATGCTGAGCACCATCCCCTTCTCGCCGAATTGCGGTATCGCCGCACCGCCCCTCAGGATCACCTCGGCCTTCTCGAACACCAGCGGGCCACCCGACCGGACGCCTTCGACCACCGTGTTGTAGTTGTCGGTGTTGAACTTGTCCGCGGTCCAACCCATCAGGTTCCCCAGGGCATCGATGATGAGCTGGGCGACCGAGAGCACCTCGCCACGAACGGTTTCGACCTCGTAGCCCCCGATGATGAAGGCGAGGGCGGCGATCGCGATGCCGCTGAAGGCCACGAAGATGACCCTGAACCAATCGTCGTCCGTCATCTTGCCGAAACCTGCCGGGGTGCGACGGGACTCGAAGAAGTTGCGTATCCAGAGGGCAGCGATGATCACCGCAGCGACAGCGATGACGATGGGCACGAGGATCGACGACAGACCCGAAACGAACCGGTCGAGGGCATCGAAGACCGGTTCGAGGAAGCCGAGGATCGGCCATGCGAACCAGCCGACGACGGCGAAGGCGACGATGACGAGGGCCATGTAACGGCCGCTGTGACCGGGTTCACCGGTGTCTTCCTGGTGCCGCTTGCGCATGGCTGCGACCCGACGACCCACCAGGTACCCAACGATGACGAAGATCAGCCACGGCCAGAATCCACCATTCGGGAAGACCCAGGCAAACGCGAAACCCCTGTTCGATGCCTTGAACCAGTACTCACCGACATCGGCGGCCGTGAGCCCCGGAAGCCCGATCGCCAGGGCGGACCAGAAGAAGATCTGGACGAGGAGGGGAACGTTGCGAATCGCCTCGATGTAGGTCGTTGCGATCTTGTTGACGATCCAGTTGCTCGAGAGCCTCGCGATGCCGATGATCGTCCCGAGGATCGTTGCGACGATGATCCCGGAGATCGCGACGCGCAGCGTGTTGATGATGCCGACGAGCAGCGCACGCGCGCCGCTGTCGGGGAGTGTGTCGATGCCTTCCCTGACCTGGACACCGGTCGGATCCGAGAGCCATCGCCACCCGAACGAGATGTTCGACTTGTCGAAGTTGGCTGCGGCCTGGGAGGCGAGGGTCGCAAACAGCGCGACGACACCGAGCAACACGATGACCTGCGCTGCCCATTTGAGCACCGTGGCATTCCGCCAGAGTGGCGTTCTGTGATGTTCTCGTACCTGTACGGTCATGTGCCTTCCACCACGATCATCGCCCGATGACGCTGTTCGTGTATCGGCACCCTAGACGGAAGGGGTCGCGCTCTGCAGGGAAATCGCGAACGGCGAGCAGCCCGTCCCGAGACGACGAAGGGGCCGCCCGGAGGCGGCCCCTTCCCATCGATTCCTCGCCTTGGATCAGCGAGCTGGCGGTGCGTAGATGAGGCCACCGTCGAACCACTGCATGTTGTAGCTACCGACACGCTCGAGTCCGAGCGGACCCGTGAGGTTCCGCTCGAAGATCTCACCGTAGTTGCCGACCGCCTTGATGGCGTTCGCGAATGCATCGGGTGAGAGGCCCATGGACGTCTGGTACTCCTCCTCGCCACCGAAGAGGCGCGTGAGTTCAGGCGTGTCATTCATCATCGAGTCGACGGTCGCGGCGGTCACGCCGGCCTCGTCTGCGATGAAGGTCGCGAACACGGTCCACTGGATGATGTCGAACCACTGGTCGTCACCCTGACGGGTTGCCGGACCAAGGGGCTCCTTCGAGATCGGTGCCTCAGGGAAGATGACCCAGGCATCGGCGCCAGCCGTGCCCGCAGCCGCTTCCGCAGCGCGGTTGCCGTAGAGACCCGAACCGTCCGTCGTGACGATGTCACACGTACCGGCCTTGAACTTTTCCATGGCCTCCGGGAAGGTTTCGACCGTCTCGAGCGTGATACTCACGCCTGCGACCGCAGCACCCTCGGTGACGTTCTTCTCCGTCGTCGTGCCAGCGTTGGTGCAGACCGTGGCACCATCGATGGCCTCGAATCCGCTTCCGGGGCTCAGACCGGGGAGTCGGGCGGGATCGCCCATCAGCTGCTGGCCGTCGTAGTACGTGGTGGCCGTGAACTGGACACCGATGTCGGAATCACGGCTCTGGGTCCACGTCGTATTCCGGATCAACACGTCGACCTCGTTGTTCTTCAGCGCCTCGAAGCGCTCCGCTGCCGTGAGCGGCCGGAACTCGACCTTCGTCGCATCGCCGAGCACAGCAGCAGCAACCGCGCGGCAGTAGTCCGCGTCGAAGCCGATGGTGGAACCGTCTGCTTGGGTCTCGGAGAACCCGACGGCCGAACCCGACACGCCACAGATCAGCCTGTCCCTCGCCTGCACTGCCGCAAGGGTCGAGCCCTCTACCTGTCCCGGTGGCGTCTCTCCACCCTCTGTTGTCGTCGTTGTCTCTTCGGTCTCACTCGTACCGCCGCATGCCGCGACGACCAAGGCAAGAACTGCAAAGAGCACAGCAAGTCTCTTGATCATGCTGTAACCCCTCCTCCGTATTGCTTGTGTTGGGGACGAATCGTGGAGTCGCCCTGGACCGATCGGTTTGCGACCGGATAGGACACGCTAGACAGGTTGGACCGTCGCTGCCAAGCGGTTCCACCCACACGGGCCGGGAACTTCATCAGTCGTTCACGCGAACGCACGGTCCGATTCCACCCGTGCGCGCATGTCACGGGAGCACACGGCGCCCCTACAATCGCCTCCGTACCCCAGCAGTGGAGGCCGCACAATGCCCGCGTCTGTGATCCTCGGTGCCCAGTGGGGAGACGAGGGCAAGGGCAAGATCACCGACCTGTTCGCCCGGGGCGCGGACCTGGTCGTCCGGTACCAGGGCGGGAACAACGCAGGTCATACGATCGTGGTCGGCGACGAGAAGTTCGCGCTGAGCCTCATCCCCTCCGGTGTCCTGTACCCGACGGTGACACCTGTCATCGGTAACGGCTGCGTGGTCGATCCGAAGGTCCTCCTGCAGGAGATGGAGACGCTGCGCGGCCGCG
>JAWOGV010000129.1:0-9694 GCA_046496605.1 Acidimicrobiia bacterium
GAGGCTGAATTCACCGAGCGACGTGCATCGAGGGATGCGCTCCTGGCCTCGTGCACCAGGGTCAGGGTCGACACCACCGAGGGAAACGTCGAGGACGCCGTCCGAACGATTCTCGACTGCCTCGCCTGATCCGTGTGCGTGGATCCCGAGGTCCGATATCGTCGACACGTTCACCGCGGTGCGGGGGCTCCATCCCGGAGTCCAACGAGTGATCCCGAACGCATTCACCAGGAGTCGACGTGTCATCTGCGATCATTGAGGCAGAAGGACTGACGAAGTCGTTCGGCGATGTTCCCGCCCTCAAGGGCGTCGACCTCTCCGTCGAGGCGGGAACCGTCTTCGGGCTCCTCGGTCCGAATGGTGCGGGCAAGACCACGACGGTGCGGATCCTGACCACCCTCCTCGCACCCGATGCCGGGTGGGCACGGGTCGCCGGATACGACGTCGTCACCCAACGTGGGCCACTCCGTGGTGAGATCGGGCTCGCCGGCCAGTACGCAGCTGTCGACGAGATCCTCACCGGGCGTGAGAACCTGATCATGGTCGGCAGGCTGTACCGGTTGGCGATTGCCGAGGCGAAGGCTCGTGCCGACGAGATCCTCGAACGGTTCGACCTCACCGACGCCCGTGACCGGCAGGTCAAGACCTACTCCGGAGGCATGAGGCGCAGGCTCGACCTCGCAGCGAGCCTCGTCGGTCGTCCCCAGGTCCTGTTCCTCGATGAGCCGACGACCGGACTCGACCCGAGGAGCCGACTGGGTCTCTGGGACTTCATCGAGGACCTGGTGGCCGAGGGTACGACGCTCCTCCTGACCACCCAGTACCTCGAGGAGGCGGATCGGCTCGCCGACCGGATCGCGGTGATCGACCACGGCACGGTGATCGCCGAAGGGACGAGCACCGACCTGAAGGGGACGATCGGCGGGGACGTCCTCGAACTCGAGCTCGCCGATCCCGGCCAGCTCGAAGCTGCCGTTGTCGCCCTCTCCGGTATGTGCTGCGGAGAACCGACGATCGAGCATCTCACGAACACCGTGAGGATCCCGGTGGAATCTGCGGTCGGCACGGTCACCGATGCGGTCCGCCGGATCGACGCGGCGGGAATCGGGCTCGTCGACATCGCCGTGCATCGTCCAACGCTCGACGATGTGTTCCTCAGCCTGACAGGTGAGCACGTGGATCAGGTGATCGACGATGGTTCGCCGCTGGAGCCTTCGAGGAGTCGCTCGTGACGGCTTCCACCCCGCCTCCTCCGCCTCCCGCCGTCGAGCACACGGCGCACACGGGTACCGGGCCGATCTGGGTCGTCCGCGACACCCTGGTCATCATGCGGAGGAACCTGCTCAAGTACGTCAGGGTTCCCACGCTCCTCGTCTTCTCGACCGTCCAACCCATCATGTTCGTGCTGTTGTTCGCGTTCGTGTTCGGCGGCGCGATCACACTGCCGGGGATCGACTACATCGATTTCCTCATGGCGGGCATCTTCATCCAGACATCGGTGTTCGGCTCCACCAACACCGGTATCGGGCTCGCCGAGGACATGAACAGGGGACTGATCGATCGATTCCGATCCCTCCCCATGAGCCGGTCGGCTGTGCTCGCGGGCCGCACGCTCTCGGACTCGGTGAGGAACCTCTTCGTCGTGTCCCTGATGGTCGCCGTCGGGTATCTCATCGGGTTCAACTTCCAGAACGGCTTGGTCAACGCGGTCTTCGCAATCGTCCTGGTCATGTCGTTCGGCTATGCGTTCACGTGGATCTCGGCCACGATCGGGCTGGCCATCAAGGATGTCGAGTCGGTCCAGGCGGCCAGTTTCATCTGGCTGTTCCCGCTCACGTTCGCGTCGTCGGCGTTCGTACCGGTCGAGACCATGCCCGACTGGTTGGCATGGTTCGCCCGCAACAACCCGGTCACCCATGCCGTCAACGGCGCGCGGTACCTCATCATCGGGGAACCGTGGGGCCTCCAAGTGGACGTGTTCAAGGCACTCGCCTGGGTGGCGGTCCTGCTCGCCGTGTTCATGCCCCTCGCCGTCGGGCGGTATCGCAAGGCCGTGTGATGGACGATCCGTTTCCGGCATCGCATGGGCACACCGAGGGCCGTATCGTTCGGAGAACCGTGGATCGGGCGCCAGCGCATGATCCGGAGTGAGGTATGACATGCTGACGAGATCCGACTTCCCGACCGACTTCGCATGGGGTGTCGCCACCTCGGCCTATCAGATCGAGGGCGCCGTCGCCGAGGGAGGGAGGAGTCCCTCGATATGGGACACCTTCTCCCACACGCCGGGCCGCATCTTCGAGGACCAAACCGGCGACATGGGCGTCGACCACTACCACCGGTTCGTCGAGGATGTCGCGATCATGGCCGAACTCGGCGTGAATGCCTATCGGCTGTCCCTGTCGTGGCCCAGGATCCTCCCCGACGGCATCGGAGAGGTCAACGCGGAGGGCATCGACTTCTACCGGAGGCTCTGTGGGCTCCTGGTCGACAACGGGATCACGCCCTTCGTCACCCTGTATCACTGGGATCTGCCAGAGACCCTCCACCAGCGCGGCGGGTGGGAGAACCCTGAATCGGTCGAGTGGTTCACCGAGTACGCCGTCGCAGCCAAGGAGCATCTCGGGGATCTCGTGAAGGTCTGGGCGACCTTCAACGAACCTCATTGCACGGCGTTCCTCGGGTACAGCGACGGTGTGCATGCCCCCGGACTCACCGAACCCGCAACAGCCTACGTCGTGGCGCACCACCTCATGGTCGCCCACCACCGTGCCACTGCGGCGATGCGAACGACCACACCGAGCGACGACGATCGCCTCGGCATCGTCCTGAACCTGATCCCCGCGTGGGCGGAGGACTCGAGCGTCGAGGCCCAGACCGCTGCCGACGGTGTCGACGCGATCCACAACAGGTTGTTCGCTGCAGCGGTGCTGGACGGGGAGTATCCGGACGCCGTGCTGCGGTCCATGGAGCGGTTCGGGGTGTCCGACCGCGTCGATACCGAGCTCCTGGCACGTGTGAAGGTGCCCATCGACTACCTCGGGGTCAACTACTACAACGTCAACCACATCGCGGCCGAGGAGGGTGCACCGATGATCGGTCAGTGGCCGGGCGCCGACGATGCCGTCCTCCTGCGCCCGCCGGGCCATCTCACCGACATGAACTGGGGTGTCGAGCCGGTCGCGCTGACGTGGATGCTCAACCGCGTGACCCGCTGGGCGCCCGGCCTGCCCCTGTACGTCACCGAGAACGGCGCCGCCTATCCGGACGTACCGGATGCCGACGGTGTCGTCCACGACGACCTTCGGCGCGAGTACATCGAGGCCCACATCGCCGCGATGCACGATGCGATGGAGGAGGGCGCCGACGTGCGTGGCTACTTCGTCTGGTCCCTGCTCGACAACTTCGAATGGTGGCACGGCTACCGGATGCGATTCGGAATCGTCAGGGTCGACTACGAGACCATGGAGCGCACCATCAAGGACAGCGGCCGCTGGTATCAGAGGTTCCTCGCCGGAGACGCGTCCATCGCCTGAGGTGGGGCCGATGTCCGAGGCCCGAGTCCGAGTCCCACGGATTCCGTGCCAGCTACCATCGCCTCGCATGCCGATTCGCATCCTCATCGCAAAGCCGGGCCTCGATGGGCACGACCGTGGCGCAAAAGTGGTGGCGCGCGCACTCCGTGACGCCGGATGCGAGGTCATCTACACGGGCCTCCACCAGACGCCTGCCCAGATCGCCGAGGTCGCCCTGCAGGAGGATGTCGACGGCGTCGGGCTCTCGGCCCTGTCGGGAGCCCATCTGACGCTGTTCCCGAGCGTCGTCGACGAGTTGCGCGCCCGCGGCGCGAGCGACGTGGTGGTGTTCGGCGGTGGCATCATCCCCGATGCGGACATCCCGGTCCTCGAAGCCGCCGGCGTCGAGCACGTGTTCGGGCCGGGAACGTCGCTCGAAGCGATCCGTGCATGGGTCGACGACCGATTCGGCACCGAGGGATCGGCAGGGGAGGACGCATGAAGATCCACGAGTACCAGGCGAAGGCCCTGATGGCCGATCGCGGCATCGCCGTTCCCTCAGGCTTCGTCGCCACCACCGTCGAGGAGGCCGTCGCGGGAGTGCGGACCCTCATCGATTCGACCGGGCACAACGTCGTCGTCGTGAAGTCGCAGATCCACGCTGGTGGGCGCGGCAAGGGACGGTTCAAGGAGCATCCCGACACCGGCGGCGTCACCGTGGTCCTCGACGGTCTGACGGGTGGCATCGAGGCCGCCGAGGCCGCCGTTCGCGAGCTCGCACGGAGGATGCTCGGCTCGACCCTCGTCACCGTCCAGACAGGCGAGGAAGGCAAGACAGTGAATCGCCTGTACATCGAGCAGGGCATCGACATCGCAACCGAGTTGTACGTCTCGATCGTCCTCGACCGCTCGACGAGCCGCAACATCGTGATGGCATCGACGGAGGGCGGAACCGAGATCGAGGTCGTCGCCGAGACGACCCCCGACAAGATCCTGATGGAGGAGATCGATCCGGCATTCGGGCTCCTCGGATTCCAGGCGCGATCCATCGCGTACGGTTTGGGGCTCGAGGGCGACGCGTTCTCGAACGGTGTCGCCTTCCTCGAGGCCCTCTCGGAAGCAGCGGTCGCGCTCGACACCGATCTGGTGGAGATCAATCCGCTCGTCGTGACCACGGACGGCAGGGTGATGGCGCTCGACGGGAAGATGTCGTTCGAGGCCAATGCGCTCTATCGGCATCCCGAGGTCGTTGCCCTCCGTGACGAGTCGGAGGAGGACCCTGCTGAGCTCTCCGCCAAGGAGCACGGTCTGTCCTTCATCAAGCTCGACGGCACGATCGGGTGCATGGTCAACGGCGCAGGCCTCGCGATGGCGACCATGGACATCATCAAGTTCGTGGGTGGTGAACCTGCGAACTTCCTCGACGTCGGCGGCGGCGCCGACAAGGATCAGATCGTCGCAGCGTTCAAGCTCATCACCGCAGACCCGAATGTCGAGGGCATCTTCATCAACATCTTCGGCGGGATCATGCGCTGTGACACCATCGCTGAAGGTGTCGTCGAAGCTGTCAGGGAAGTGGGCCTCGAGGTGCCGCTCGTCGTTCGGCTCGAGGGGACGAACGTCGAGCTCGGGAAGAGGATCATCGATGAGTCCGGGCTCAACGTCGTCAGCGCCTCGGACATGAAGGACGGGGCGACCAGGATCGTGGAGCTGACCAGATGAGCGTGCTCGTGGACACAGGGACGAGGGTGCTTGTTCAGGGAATGGGACGGACGGGCCGCTTCCATACGGACACGGCGATTGCGTACGGCACGAACATGGTCGGCGCCGTCCACCCCTCGCGTGCAGGCACGACGGAGACCTTCACGGGCGCAACAGATCACAGCGGTGTTGCGGGGCGCGCCGACTCCTACTCGGTCGATGTTCCCGTCTTTCGGACCGTCGCGGACGCCGTTGCCGACACGGGAGCGAACGCGTCGGTCGTGTATGTTCCTCCCCCGTTCGCGGCGGACGCGATCATGGAGGCCGCAGACGCGGGAGTGCCTCTCATCATCGCGATCACCGAGGGGATCCCGGTCGCGGACATGGTCATCGCGAAGCGATACCTCCAGGATCGCGATGTGCGCCTCGTCGGTCCGAACTGCCCTGGCGTGATCACTCCGCGTGCCTGCAAGATCGGCATCATGCCGGGCTACATCCACATGCCCGGTCGGATCGGTGTCGTCTCCAGATCGGGGACCCTCACATACGAGGCGGTGCATCAGCTGACACTCAATGGCCTCGGACAGACGACGGCGATCGGTATCGGCGGGGATCCGGTCAACGGCACCAACTTCGTCGATTGCCTCGAGCTCTTCAATGAGGACCCTGCGACCGAAGGGGTCATCATGATCGGCGAGATCGGTGGAACGGCCGAGGAGGAGGCGGCGGCATGGATCTCAGCCAACATGACCAAGCCCGTCGCCGGATTCATCGCGGGAACCTCCGCGCCGCCCGGAAAGCGCATGGGCCACGCGGGAGCGATCATCTCCGGGGGCAAGGGAACCGCAGGTGCCAAGATCGATGCACTCGAGGCGGCGGGGGTCGTCGTCGCCCCCACGCCGACCGACATGGGCGCTGCGATGTTGCGCGCGATGGCCTAGCACAGGCCGTTTGCTTGCCGGCGAGTCGGTCCGGGCACGACACGGCACCCGGTAAGGCTCGCCACGTCGCATAGAATCGGCGTCGATGCCAGACCCACGCCCGATCGCCGTCCTCATCTCGGGGAGTGGCTCGAACCTCCAGGCCCTCATCGATGCAGGGGATCGTGGCGAGCTCGACTGCACGATCATGGTCGTCATCGCGGACCGCCCCGGTGCCCGAGGGCTCGAACGTGCGGGACGCGCGGGTCTCGCCACCGAGGTCGTCCCATGGGAGCACTTCGACGACAGGGTGTCGTTCACCTCTGCCATCTGCGACGCGGCCACCAACCACGGTGCGACAGGTCTCGTCCTCGCCGGGTTCATGAGGGTTCTCGCCCCCAACGCGATCGAGCGGTTCCCGAACGCGATCATCAACGTCCACCCTGCGCTCCTCCCGTCATTTCCGGGAGCACACGCAGTGGAACTCGCCCTCGAGCACGGTGTGGCCCTCACCGGAGTCACCGTCCACTTCGTCGACGAGCATGTGGACCACGGCCCGATCATCGCGCAGCGGTCCGTCCCCGTGTACCCCGGTGACGATCGTGAAACGCTCCATGCACGGATCCAGGAGGTGGAGCATCGTCTCTACCCGAAGGTCGTCGCGGCGTTCGGGCGCGGCGAGCTCGTCGTGGAGGGTCGTCGGGTCCACTGGGCCGGTGCGTCCCGGGCCCTGGAGGCCGTGTGATCGACACGATCCCCGTGAAGCGGGCACTCATCTCGGTGTCCGACAAGCGCGGAATCGCGGTGTTCGCCGCGGCCCTCGCCGATGAGGGCGTCGAGATCGTCTCATCCGGCGGAACGGCGCACCACCTCGAACAGTCGGGGATCGCGGTCGTGCGTGTCGAGGACGTGACGGGAGAGCCCGAGCTGCTCGGTGGCCGTGTCAAGACGCTCCACCCGAAGATCCATGGTGGCATCCTCGCCGACCTCGGCGTTGAAGCGCATCGGCGAGACCTTCTCGACTTCGGTATCGAGCCATTCCAGCTCGTGGTCGTGAACCTGTATCCGTTCGAGGAGACGGTCGCATCAGGTGCCGCGACCGATGAGATCATCGAGAACATCGACATCGGCGGACCGACGATGATCCGCGCCGCTGCGAAGAATCACACATGGGTGGCCACCGTCGTGTCGCCGGACCGTTACGGCGACGTGATTGCGGCTGTTGCCGGGGGAGGGACGACGGCGTCGTTCCGGGAGGAGCTGGCGAGCGAGGCCTTCTTCCGGACGGCGCAGTACGACGCGGCGATCGTCAACTGGCTCGAGCGTGATGGAGCCGATCGGCTCGCCCTTGCCCTCTCCAAGCGTGCATCGTTGCGATATGGGGAGAACCCGCACCAACCGGCTGGCCTGTATGCCGCCGATGGTTCGAAGGGCTGGTGGGTGGGTGCCGATCAGCTCCAGGGCAAGGAGATGTCGTTCAACAACTGGGCCGATGCCGATGCCGCCTGGCGCCTCGTGTCAGATCTCCCCGTAGGGTCGGTCGCCATCCTCAAGCACATGAATGCCTGTGGGGTGGCGATCGGGGGCACGATGGCCGTGGCTTTCGACAAGGCGTGGGAGTGCGACCCGTTGTCGGCGTTCGGAGGGGTCATCGCATGCAATGGTCCCGTCGACGGACCGACGGCGTCTGGGATCAGCCGCTTCTTCGTCGAGATCGTGATCGCTCCCTCCATCGATGACGACGCTCGGTCGATCCTCTCCCAAAGGAGGAACCTCCGTGTGATCGTGGCAACTCCGCCGTCCGGGTTCGACCTCGACATCCGGTCGATCGACGATGGTTTCCTCGTCCAGAAGACCGACACGATCGGTGGGGGATCCACAGGATGGGAGTCGAAGGCGAGAAATCCGACCGATGCCGAGCTGCGCGATCTCGAGATGGCATGGATCATCGCTGCACATACGAAGTCGAACGCGATCGTTCTGGTGAAGGACGGAGCGGCCGTGGGCGTCGGTGCCGGTGACCAGAGCCGTGTCGGGGCAGCCGAGCGTGCGCTCGCGAAGGCAGGGAGCCGGTCGAAGGGCGCCGTTTGTGCATCCGATGCGTTCTTCCCGTTCCGTGACGGTCCGGATGCCATGGCTGCCGCCGGTGTCACCGCGATCGTCGCCCCCGGAGGCTCGATGCGCGACGACGAGGTGGTCCAGTCGGCGATCGACCATGATATGGCCCTGATGTTCACGAGCGAAAGGCACTTCCGACATTGAGCGCCCTCATCCTCTCCGGCACTGACGTCGCTGCGATCGTCCGCTCCAGCGTCGCACACGACGTCGCCGAGCTCGAAGCACTCGGGACGACCCTGGGACTCGCAACGGTGCTCGTCGGCGATGATCCGGCATCGCACGTGTATGTGTCGTACAAACACAAGGATGCCCGGTCCGTTGGTATCGCCTCGATCGATGTCAAGCTGCCGGCCCGTGCAACCCAGGCCGAGGTGATGGACGCCGTCGACCGGCTCAACGCTCGCGACGACGTGACCGGCATCATCGTCCAGCTCCCCCTACCGGACCATCTCGATGGCGAGGCGGCGGTCGAACGGGTCCTCCCTTCCAAGGATGCCGATGGCCTCCATCCCTTCAACCTCGGACGGATGATCCTCGGGAGACCTGCCCCGCTGCCCGCGACACCATCGGGCGTGATGATGCTCCTGAGCCACTACGGCATCGAGACTCAGGGCCGGACTGCTGTGGTCGTCGGCAGGAGCTTCCTCGTCGGCAAGCCGATGGGCCTCCTCCTCGGAGCGAAAGGTGTCGATGCGACCGTCATCCAGGCGCATTCGCGTACGCCGGACCTCCCCGCGGTGTGCAGATCCGCGGACATCCTCGTCACCGCCATCGGGAGACCCGGCATGGTCACGGCGGAGTTCGTCAAGCCAGGCGCGGTGGTGATCGATGTCGGGACGAACCGCACCGACGCCGGTCTCGTCGGCGACGTAGCATTCGACGAGGTTGCCGAGGTCGCGTCCGCGATCACCCCGGTCCCCGGAGGTGTCGGCCCCATGACGAGGGCGTCACTCCTCACCAACACCGTGATGCTCGCCCATACGGCACGCGCCGCGGCCCAGGGCGGAGTTCCCAATTCGACAACACAGATGGAGTAGCAATGGCGACAGCGATCACCAAGACCGAGGCCGGCCTTCGGGTACCGAACGACCCGATCCTCCCCTACATCGAGGGCGACGGCATCGGTCCGGACATCTGGGCATCAGCCCAGAACGTCTTCGATGCCGCCGTGGCGAAGGCCTACGGGGGAGATCGAGCGATCGCGTGGATGGAAGTCCTCGCAGGCGAGAAGGCCTTCAACGAGACGGGTGAATGGCTCCCTGACGAGACCGTCGAAGCGTTCCGCACCTACCTCGTCGGAATCAAGAGGCCGCTCACCACGCCCGTCGGGGGCGGAATCCGATCCCTCAACGTTGCCCTTCGCCAGATCCAGCTGTGGATGACGTTCGCCGACAAGGTCGTCAAGGACCACGTCAAGGTGAAGCTCGGCGACATCGCCGC
>JAWOGV010000341.1:0-3891 GCA_046496605.1 Acidimicrobiia bacterium
GGTGTCCGCACACAGCGGCTGCTCACGGTCGTCAAGGCCGGGGCCATCCAGGGAACGACGAAGGAACCGGCGGACAAGGTCAACGTGTGGCCGCACCTCCTCGCCATCGAGTTCGTGGCACTGCTCGGGATGCTCGCCTTCCTGACGCTGCTCTCGGCGTTCGTCGACGCCCCCCTGCTCGAGTTCGCGAACTTCAACCAGCAGCCGAACCCTTCGAAGGCGCCGTGGTACTTCCTCGGCCTCCAGGAACTGCTCGCGTACTTCGACCCGATGGTCGCGGGTGTCATCGTGCCGGGCTTCGGTCTCGCGGCGCTGGCGTTCATCCCGTACATCGACCGGAATCCGTCGGTGCGTCCCTCGGATCGCAAGCTCGCCATCTCGCTCTACACGGTGTTCTTCATGGCGGCCGCGATCCTGACGATCTTCGGCTCCTTCTTCCGGGGCCCCGGCTTCAACTTCGTGTTCCCGTGGCGCGACGGCATATTCTTCGACGACCTCCTGACGATCCTCGAATGACCGGCGCACTCCTCTTCGCTTCGCTCTTGATCCTCGTGACACTCGCCGCCGCGTTCGCGATCGTCACGATCGCAGCGAGGCGATCGGATTCCGACGGTGCGGTGACCGCTGCCGAGCTCGATCGGCGTGCGGCGAAGGCGGACAGGGACCGGAGGAAGGCCATGGCAGCGGCAGCCTCGGTCGGTCGTGCAGACGAGGAGGACGGATCCGCTGTGGCGACGCTCGTCGCCGCCCCCGTCGAGTTCCAGGAGGATCCCCCTCGCAAGGAGATCTCGGCGACGGAGTACGGCGTCACTCGCCGCAAGTTCTTCAACAGGGCGATCGGTGCCGTCTTCGGGCTGTTCATGCTGCAGTTCACCCTCGCAGGGCTCGCATTCTTCTGGCCGAAGCTCAAGGGTGGCTTCGGCACTCCGATCAAGGCCGGATCGGTCGAGTCATTGAAGGCGGAGATCATCGACGGTGCGACGATCATCCCGAAGTTCGTCCCCGCGGCCCAATCGTGGGTCGTTCCCTTCGACATGTCGAAGCTCGCAGGATCCTCCTTCGAGGCAACGCCGTTCGTCGTGGCGGGGGGCGAGGCAGACGGTGTCGGGTTGATGGCCCTCTGGCAGAAGTGCGTCCATCTCGGCTGCCGGGTTCCCGAATGCCTGTCATCGCAGGGATTCGAATGCCCGTGCCATGGATCGAAGTACAACCAGCACGGCGAGTACAACTCCGGACCCGCGCCACGGAACCTCGATCGCTTCTCGGTCAGCGTGGATGCCGCAGGGGACCTCATCATCGACACCGGTGTCGTCGTCCAGACCTCACGGGCGAAGGTATTGACGATCGCGTACCCGCAGGGTCCGTTCTGCGTGGGGTGATGAACTCATGAAGACACTTTCGCTGATCAGCGCCGTTGCAGAGGAGACCGAGGTCGTCGACTCCTCCATTGGGCTCGGCATCGGCGCCATCGCCCTCCTCATCGCAGTGAGCCTCATCCTGGGATGGATGGGCTTCCTGTACGTCAACTCGCGTCGCTCCCGTGCATCGTCAGGTGAGGCGACTCCCCCGAACCTCTCACCCCATGCAACCGACGACGAGCTCGAGAACACCAAGCTCACGAAGGTCCTTCGCGCCGCCCTCTTCGGGTCCGCGCTCCTCGCCGTGTCGTTGCCGTGGTACGCATTCAACGAACCGGACCGCCAGGCCGATGCCGCGGTCGCGATCGAGGAGCTCGACGTCGAGGAGGGCGCGCACTGGTTCAGTGTCGACGGCTTCCAGTGTTCCAACTGCCACGGTCCGGCGGCCGGTGGCGGCGCCGCAGCATTCGTCGAGGCACGAAGCGGTGTCTCGGTGTCGTGGGCCGCCCCCGCGCTCGACGACGTGCTGTATCGATACAACGAGGAGGAGGTCGCGTACTGGATCGTCTTCGGACGGGCGAACTCACCGATGCCCGCCCTCGGTCTCGATGGTGGAGGCGCCATGACCGTCCAGGAGATCGACCAGACGATCGCCTGGCTCGACTCCATCCAGGTGAGCCAGGCCGATGCGTTCGCTCGCTCAGGTCCTGCCGCGGACCAGGCGCTCGCCCGGATCGACGGTGGCGAGGCATTCACGCAGAACCTGATCGCCCGCCAGGAGGCCGAGATCGCAGATGTCGAGGCCGCTGAGGGGAGGGTTGCCATTGTCGGAGGCTTCCCCGAGGACATCAAGGATCTCTTCCAGGCGCCGGGAACGTGCACACCCGCATCCGCGGCCATCGTTGGTGCCTCGTGCAGCGATCCAGGAGTGGACAGCGACCGCGATGGGCTGTCGGACGCGACCGAACGCGCCCTGACCGTCATGGCCGGAGTCTCGAAGGACACGATCAGGGTGGTCACGGTGGACGCGTCGGTGGTGCCGAACGTCTACACGAACCAGCCGAACACGCTCTACGACATCCGGTTCGATCCGTTCGTCGCCTTCACCAATACATCGGACGGCGGCCCCCTTGCCGACCTGGACGCCGCCGAGGAGCTGCTCGGCCATCTCGAGACGGATGTGTTGCTCCTCACCGTCACAGCTGAGCGCATGGACGCCTTCCTCGCCGACCTCGAGCCCGGCCTTGCCTTCCTCAAGACCGCCCTCGCCGAGAAGCCGTGGGCGGTCGACTTCGATGCCGTCGCTGCAGACATGGGGGTGCCGGTCGAGGACGCGCAGCTCGCGGTCGGGCTCTTCAACGCCTACTGCGCCAGGTGCCACACGGGTGGATACAGTGCGGGACCGTCATTCGAACAGGGGGCGGGCTCGGGTGCGTGGGGACCGGCGCTCGCGGACGGCCGATCACTGATCCAGTTCCCCGACCCGGCCGATCAGGTCGCGTTCATCATCTCGGGCTCCGATAACGCCGTCGGATACGGCGTCAACGGGATCGGGTCCGGTCGGATGCCGGGCTTCGGAAGTGTCCTGTCACAGGAACAGATCGAGCTGATCGTCAGGTATGAGAGGTCGATGTGATGATGGATACCCGCCGTATCGTTCGCTCAGAGGCCGGCATGTCGACGCTCGAGATCGTCGGACTCATTGCCTTCGCTGCCGCGATGCTCTCGATGGTTCCGTTCGTCAGGGAGTTCGTCGTCGATCTCATCGGTACCGTGTTCAACCAGCGGGATCCCGACACCGGCGAGCTCACCGACTTCTCCGTCGCGACGCGAGGGTTCGGCGTCGTCGCCGGGGCGATCTTCGTCTTCATCGGTGCAGGTTGGTTCCTGCTGTGGACCGACCTCGGCAAGCGGCTCGCATTCCTCCTCACCGGGGCAGCAACGTTCGGGTGGCTGGCGATCAACGGGATCCTCTTCATCGTCTACGCCCCACGGGGAATCCGTCCCGCGAACCTCGAGGGCCTCAACGCATTCCAGATCCGGCTGCCGGCGATCGCCATGACCCTCGGCTCGCTGCTGCTGTTCGCGATGTTCTCGGTCGCGCTCACCCGTTACGAGGCGGACACCGCCAACTGACCCGCATCCTCCCTCGGGGGGTCCATCGACGGGGGCGTGTGACTTACGAGTCTGCCGTGGGTCTGGCGATGCTCAGGTGATGGGCGAGGATCCCGAGTTCCGTCGACAGGTCGACGCGACGCACCGAGACGTCCTCGGGAACCTTCAGGATGATCGGTGCGAGGTTGAGGATCGACTTGACGCCAGACGCGATGAGCCGGTCCGCCGCCGACTGGGCCGCACCGGGGGGAGTCGCGATGATCCCGATGTCGACCCCCTCCGACGTCACGATGTGCTCGAGCCTGTGGATCGACTCGACGATGAGGCCGTTGAGCTCTGTGCCGATCTTCGATTCGTCGACATCGAGGATTCCGATGATCGTGAAACCCCAGTTGGCGAAGCCCTTGTAGTTGCTGAG
>JAWOGV010000176.1:0-16926 GCA_046496605.1 Acidimicrobiia bacterium
ACGAAGGCAAGGGCGTCCGTGACGCCCTCTTCCGCCGACTGTGTCGCGCGATACAGGTCGACGAGCCTCGGCCCTGCACCTGGTAGGAGGGGAACGGCCAGGCGGGCCGCTGCCGCCGGACGGATCGAGAGCCAATTCGTCACCGGAGCCGCCGGGTCGATGAGGATGAGGCCCGTGACGAGATCCGGGTAGGTCTCGGCCACGAGGAGTGAGATGAGCCCACCCATCGAGTTCCCGATCAGGATGGCCCGATCACCGAAGTGCGTGATGACATCGGCGACGAGTTTCGCGTTCGCCTCGACCGTGGATCCACGCCCGAGTGGTGCGGTGTACCCGAACCCGGACAGGTCGGGTGCGACCACGCGGTGGCTCCGGATGAGCTCAGGCGCGATGAGGCTCCAGTTGTACGCGGATCCCTCGAGGCCATGGACACCCACGATGAGCGGGCCCTTCCCCCCGTGGTCCAGGATCGAAACCGCGCCGTCCGAGTCGATCGTGATGCGTTCCATGATCAGATGACCTCCAGTCCCTGGAGGAGCGATCTCGTGTCGCCCCCTGCGAAGATCCCCTGGAAGTAGAACCGTGAGACCCCCACCGCGCCGAGGCCGTCGAGCTGTGCCCTCACCTGTTCGTAGGTGCCCCGAGGGGTCTGGCGCCGATCGAAGTGGGCCTCGAGTTCGTCCCTTGACATGCCCGCAGCGGCCGCCCTCGCGCCCATGAGGTCTTCGAACTCGGCTTCGGTCCCCGCTGCGAGCACCTGGCCACTCGACGACAATCTGATCGTGTCGGGGTCCCGACCCGCTTCGATGGCTGCCTTTTTGCATCGGGCAATGCGGTCCGCGATGTCCGATCCCGGGTAGACGTTGAACTCGTGTGCGTACCTACCGGCGAGGTTCGGAGTCCTGTGTTTACCCATGCCTCCGACGATGAGCGGGATCGGGTGCACGGGTGCTGGAGCAAGCGGGAAGGCTTCGAGCTGGTACCGGTTCCCGCGGTAACCGGGGTGGGCGGGATCGAAAGCGGCGGCGAGATAGGCGAGGGCTTCCTCGAGCATCTCGAAGCGTTCCGCCATTGGTGGGTAGGGGAATCCGAAGACCTCGTGCTCCCGATCCAGCCAGCCGGTTCCGACCCCGAGCACGAACCGCCCTCCCGACATCAGGTCGATCGTCACCGCCATCTTCGCGAGCACGGCGGGATGTCGGAATGTGATGGGGGTGACGAGCATTACGAGCTCGATCCCCTCCGTCTCCCTGGCGAGCCCACCGAACTGCGCGAACGCATCCGGTGCGGGGGTCGATGCCGCTTCGTCCTCCGACATCGCCATGAGGTAGTGGTCAGGTAGTGCGAGCGCGACGAGGCCGTGGTCTTGAGCGAACCTCGCGCCGTCCAGCACGTGTTCGTACTCGCCTCCGACCTGCAACGCGTACTCCATCACCACCTCCACAGGCTAGGACTGGCCCAAGGGTGCAAGGCCCGCGCCAGCCCATATCCAGTCGTCGGGCACCACAGCGTGCGTGCGCGACCCGGCGCCGTTGAGGATATGGAAACCCGGTTCTCCATGTCGTAGGTTGTCCGAGGAAGGAAGGATGGATCCCATTGCGACAGTCGTATTTCTCGCCTGCCATGTTCACGTTCCTCAATGACCTCACAGCGAACAACAACCGCGAATGGTGGGAGGAGAACAAGGACCGCTATGTCCGGCTGATCCGGGATCCCGCCAAGGAGTTCATCGCCGACTTCGAGCCGCGCCTCCAGGCGATCTCGGAACACTTCGTCGCCGACACCCGCACGAACGGCGGTTCCCTGATGCGGCCGTATCGCGACACCCGGTTCTCGAGCGACAAGACGCCGTACAAGACGAACGTCGGCATCCAGTTCCGTCACGAGATCGGCAAGGACGTCCACGCACCCGGCTTCTACATCCACATCGCGCCGCGGGACTGCTGGGCGGGTGTCGGCATGTGGCGACCCGAACCGAAGGTCGCGGGAAGGATCCGCGACGCGATCGTCGAGGATCCCGCCGGTTGGGAGAAGGCGACGAGGCTCGAGGCGTTCGCCGGCGTCTGGTCGATCGATCAGGGTGATGACGAGATGCTGAAGCGGGTTCCGCGTGGGTACGACCAGGACCTCCCGTTCGCCGAGGACCTGCGGATGAAGAGCTTCACCGCAGGGCACAAACTGGCCCAGAAGGACGTGACCTCACCGGAATTCGACGACCGGCTCGCGGCCGTGTATGGATCAGCGGCGGGCTTCGTGGGGTTCCTGTGCCGGGCGATCGGCCTGCCGTACTGAGGAGCTGCGGACCACTCGCGTGGCCCGCCCCCGATCCACGCCTCAGGCGAAGCGATCTGCCGCGCGGTGTGCGAAGCCGCGGAAGTCGAAATCGGTGTCGAGTGACCATCGGAAGGCGAGGCCGTCGAGGGCACCGAGGAGGAGTTCCGCCCGGATCGTCGCCTCGCTTCCTCTGACGGTCCCATCGGCCCTGGCCATCGCGTCGGCGAATCGCTCGACGCGTCGCATGTGGTGCCTGAGGAACCGACGTCTCGTGCCATTCCCCGAGCTCTCCCCCTGGAGGGCGGCCATCACGTAGACACGGGCGAGTTGGGGCTGTTCCTCGAAGAACCGGATGTAGGCCGACACGAGGTCGTCGACGGTGTCGGTGCCGGAGCCCTCGGGATCAGGGTCGACCGCGTCGATCGCTTCACGGACGACCCGCAGGATCGCTTCCTCCTTCGAGTCGAACAGGTTGTAGAACGATCCCGCTCGGACCTCCGCGAGGTCACAGATCGCCTTGAGCGTCGTCGCCTCGAGGCCGCCCTCGGCCAACAGGGAGCGCGTCGCATCGATGATGCGAGCCTCGGTCTGGATTCCTGCCTGATATCGAACCACGTGCACGTCCTCGGTACGAATCGTATGCCGATGTGGCGCGCGACTCAATTGTTGAGCACGCACTCCAATTTGAGTGTAGACTCAAAAACCACATGGCGCCGGTCGGATGGTGGGCGGTGCCTCCTTCGTCGGTGGACAACGAGGTCGTGATGAGCCATTACAAGAGCAACCTGCGGGATATCGAGTTCAACCTCTTCGAGTATCTGAGGGTCGGTGAGCACTACGGCACCGCACCTTTCGATGCGTTCGACGAGGACACGGCCAGGGACGCCCTTCGCGAGGTCGACAGGCTCGCCCGTGAGGACTTCGCCGCGAGCTTCGTCGACTCGGATCGCATCCCGCTCGAGCTCGTGGACGGCGAGGTGAAGCTCCCTCCGTCCGTCCACAGGAGCCTCGACACGTTCTTCGAGGGTGAATGGCACCTCCTCGGGATCGAACAGGGCCTCGGGGGCTTCGGCGCACCCGACTCGCTCCGCTGGGCGACCACGGAAGCGCTCGTCGGAGCGAATCCCTCGGCATTCCTGTACGCCTCCGGTCTGCTCATGGCCCGTGTGATCGCCGCCGTCGGAACGGAGGAGCAGAAGCAGACCTGGGCGCGCTGGATCATCGAGAAGCGCTGGGGTGCGACGATGGTCCTCACGGAGCCGGACGCCGGCTCCGACGTCGGGAATGGCACGTCGAAGGCCATCCACGTCGAGGGGAGCACCTATCACCTCGAAGGGGTCAAGCGTTTCATCACGTCCGGTGAGAACGACTACTACGACAACATCGTCCATCTGGTGCTTGCGCGTCGTGAAGGCGGGGAACCGGGCACCAAGGGGCTTTCGATGTTCATCGTGCCGAAGTACCTGGTCGACCAGGACGGCACCATCGCCGGACGCAACGGGGTCCACACGACGAATATCGAGAAGAAGATGGGGATCAAGGGCTCTGCGACGTGCGAGCTCACCATGGGCATGGGCGAGCCGTGCGTCGGGTACCTCGTGGGTGACGTCCACGAGGGGATCAAGCAGATGTTCCTCGTGATCGAGGATGCAAGGATGCTCATCGGCGTCAAGTCGGCGGCGACCCTGTCGACGGGATACCTCAACGCCCTCGAGTATGCGAAGGAGCGGGTCCAGTCGGCCGACATGACGAGGATGGCCGACAAGATGGCTCCCAGGGTGGAGATCATCCGGCACCCCGACGTCCGGCGCATGTTGATGCTCCAGAAGTCGTACGCGGAAGGGATGCGTGCGCTCTGGATGTACGCCGCCATGACGCTCGACAGGGTGAAGCTGGAGCCCGGGGATCCGTACTGGGCGAGGATCAACGACCTGCTCCTGCCCCTCGTGAAGGGCTACTCGTCGGAGAAGGCCTACGAGCTGCTCGCCACCTCCCTGCAGGTCTTCGGCGGGTCGGGCTTCACCCAGGACTACCCGATCGAGCAGTACATACGGGATGCGAAGATCGACACCCTCTACGAGGGAACGACGGCGATCCAGGCGCTGGACCTGTTCTTCCGCAAGATCGTCAGGGATCAGGGTCAGACCCTGATGCGCCTCGCCGAGGGCATCCTCGAGTGCGTCAAGGGAGGGTCCGATGAGCTCGCGTTCGAGCGTGAGGCCCTCGGTAGCGCCCTCGAGCAGCTCCAGAACCACATCGGTGTGCTCGTCGACCACTCGGTCACCTCGATGAGGGAGCCGTCGGTGATCTACAAGGTCGGGTTCCACACGAACTCCCTCCTCGAGAGCCTCTCCGAGGTCGTCATGGGGTGGCTCCTGGTGGAGCACGCCGAAGTCGCCCAGCGCGCGCTTTCCACAGCCACCGGCGAGGATGTGGCGTTCTACACGGGAAAGGTCGCATCGGCACGGTTCTTCGCACGGGACGCGTTCCCCAAGGTCGCGGTCCGCACCGCTGCAGCCCAGAACGAGGATGCGTGGCTGATGGACCTCCCCGACGAGGCCTTCTGACGGGACGGGCGTGGAACGGCCGTGCGGTGGGCGGCTACCGTAGCGGCATGCGCGAGACCTACGACGCCGTCCTCGGTTTGCGGGCGATCCGGCAGTTCGCCGATCGTCCGGTCGATCCGGCTGATCTCGATGCCGTGCTCGAGGCGGCCCGATGGACCGGCTCTTCGAAGAACAGCCAGAATTGGTCGTTCATCGTGGTCGACGACCCTGACCAGAAGCACCGCCTGACGGGGGCGGGTGATTTCACGACGCCGATCGCGAATGCCCCGATGGCGATCTGCCTCGTCGAGGAACCGGGAGGATACGAGTTCGACACCGGCAGGGTCGCGCAGAATGTCATGCTCGCCGCCGACGCCCTCGGCCTTGCGTCGTGTCCGATCACGCTGCACCGTGACGGCGTGGCCGCCGACGTGCTCGGCCTCCCGGAGGGTCGACGCTGTCGGTATGCCGTCGCCCTCGGATACCCGGGCCCGGAGTCGGGACCAGCGCGGTTCGGTGGCCGGAAACCCCTCGAAGAGCTGGTCCACCGGAATACCTACGAGAGCTGACGGCCGGCTGCCCGGCGGCGAGTCCGGAGCCCTCCCGGTCCGCGGAGGTTCCACCTCCGGGATCTTCGGCGCCTCGGAGCCAAGCTGGATGGACAACACACCTAGCCTGCAGCAGCGATGAGCATCCGACCAACAGCGGCCACCTTCCCGGTTCCCGGGCCCGTAAGGCTCCGCAGCGGTGAGAGCCTCCCGAGCGTCGATGTGGCGTACGAGACGTACGGCGAGTTGAACGATGCTGCCGACAACGCCGTCCTCGTCTTCCACGCGCTCACCGGCAGCCAACACGCCGCGGGCCGCTCCCCCGAAGCGCCACCTGGGGTCGAACGGTGGACGGACGAGATGCAGGCCGGCTGGTGGGATGCATTCATCCGCCCGGGCGGTGCGATCGATACGAACGAGTTGTTCGTCGTGTGCGCGAACGTCCTCGGAGGCTGTTACGGAAGCACGGGCCCGTCGTCGATCGATCCCCGCACCGGCGTTCGATACGGGAGATCGTTCCCTGAGGTGACCTTCTCGGACATGGTGGATGTGCAGACCCGCCTGCTCGATCATCTGGGAATCGGACGACTCCGTGCCGCGATCGGGGGATCCGTCGGGGGGTTCATGGCGATGTCACTCGCGACGCGGTACCCCGAGCGTGTCGACACGGTGATCCCGATCGCGTCAGGCCTGGGCGTCACCGAACTCCAGACCCTCCACAATTTCGAACAGATCGCGGCGATCGTCACGGATCCCGGCTTCGCGGACGGTGACTACTACGGAGGTGCGGGACCCGTCGACGGCCTCCGCCTTGCCAGGATGATCGGGCACAAGACGTTCGTGTCGCTCGATGCCCTCGCCGAGCGGGCACGGTCCGAGGTCAGGGCCGATGACGGTCCTTCCGGGTACGGGTTGACGAACAACCTCGAGTCGTACATGTGGCATCAGGGATCGAAGTTCGTCGAACGCTTCGATGCGAACAGCTATCTGAGGATCATGCGGGCCTGGCAGACGGTGGATCTGTGTGCCGAGGCGGGTGTCGGTTCGTTCGATGAGCTCTTCGAAGGGACTTCCGACCAGCGATACATGGTGTTCTCGATCGACTCGGACGTGTGCTTCTATCCGGAGGAGCAGCGAAGGCTGGTAGCCGCAGTTCGGGCTGCCGGGATGGCGGTGCGTCACATCACGGTGCACTCCGAGAAGGGTCATGACTCGTTCCTCCTCGAACCGGAGCTGTTCGCTCCCCACCTCCGCGACACGCTGTTGAGCGGATGGCATGGCCGCTGACCTCACACCTCGGATCGCTGTGTTCGACTCGGGGATCGGCGGCACCGGCGTCCTCGATGCGATCAGGGAGCGAGCGCCATGGGCAGACCTCGTGTACGTCGCGGATCACGCATTCGGTCCCTATGGGGAGCGGACCCTCGGCGAGGTTCGTGACCGGACCGAGCTCTTGGCGCGATACCTCGTGTCATCGGGCGTCGAGCTGATCGTGATCGCCTGCAACTCGGCGTCAGCAGCGGCGCTCCACCACCTCAGGTCGGTCCTTCCCTCCACCCCGTTCGTCGGAATGGAGCCAGCGGTCAAACCCGCCGCAGCGCTCACGACATCGGGGATCATCGCCGTGCTCGCCACAGGTGCGACGTTCCAGGGCGAGCTCTTCCGGGATCTCGTCGGGAGGCACGGATCCGACGTGGAGATCATCGAGCAGGCATGCCCTGGCCTCGCAGCAGCGATCGAACGGGGTGATGACGTGGCAGGGCTCCTCGACGCGTACCTCCCGCCCGTCGTCGAAGCGGGCGCCGACGTCGTGGTCCTCGGCTGTACGCACTACCCCTTGATCCGCGATCAGATCGCAGAGCGACTCGGCGAGGGCGTAGCCCTCATCGATCCCGCACCAGCCGTTGCGAGTCGCACCGTCGACGTCGCGCACGAGGTCGGTTGTGACACGAAGGGCTCAGGGGCCACGTGGTGGTGGACGACCGCCCATCGTCTCGCGACCGCCGACGGCAGGCCGTGGGAGGCGATCGACATACCCGAGGCTTCAGCCGTCGCAATCAGGATCGAGTCGACGACCGTCGCGGCCGTGCGTGGGGACATCACGACGATGCCGGTCGATTCGATCACGAATGCGGCGAACGTCGATCTGGCTCACGGCGGCGGCGTCGCGTTGGCCATTTCACGGGCGGGCGGTCCGACCATCGGCGAGGAGTCGGCGGAGTGGATCGAGCGATTCGGACCTCTCGAGCCCGGTGTTGCGGCGCTGACATCGGCGGGATCGATGCCATCGCGATATGTCATCCACGTCGCAGGACCGATCCACGACCCCGATGCGGACAACGAATCGCTCCTTGCGGCTGCGACCCTCGCTGCCCTCGACATGGCTGCCGAGATCGAGGTGTCGTCGATCGCGATTCCGGCGATCTCCGCAGGGATCTACGGGTATCCGGCAGATGAGGCGACGGCCGTCATCGTCGAGACCGTCGCGGAGCACCTCTCGGAGTCCCTCACGACGCTCACCTCGGTCCGGTTGGTGGGATTCGACGATGCAATGACGGACCACTTCGCGGCTGCGATTGCGACGCTCAGCGTCGAGACCTGATCGAATCCATGCGATGAGAACGCATGCGATAACCTGAGATCCTATGGGACGACCAACGGTAGGGATCCTCGGTGCGGGCTCGATGGGCGAGATCTTCGCGTCCGGCCTCGTGCGCGCCGGGTGGAGCACGGAGGACCTGATCCTCGCCGTCCGAAGGACCGAGCGGGCCGAGAGCCTCACCCGCTCGACGGGCATCGCGGTGACGCTCGACGTCACGGAGGCCGCTGCCGGCCGGGACGTCCTCATCCTGGCGGTGAAGCCGCGCGACATGCCTGCGGTGCTCGCGTCCATCGCCGGGGTCGTCTCCGTCGATCAGACCGTCGTGTCGATCGCCGCAGGTGTACCGATCGCTGTCATCGAAGCTGCGCTCGCGGGTGTTCCCGTGATCCGGGCGATGCCGAACACACCGTCGGCCGTCTCACTCGGGATGGCGGCATACACGCTCGGCTCGTCTGTCGACGACAAGAGCGCCGATCTCGCCAGATCGATACTCGGTGCAGTGGGTGACACGATCGAGCTGACCGAGGACCTCCTCGATGCCGTGACGGCGGTGTCGGGCACGGGTCCCGCGTACGTCTTCCTGCTCGCCGAGTCACTGATCGAGGCCGCCATTCGGGAGGGCCTTCCCCACCACGCCGCTGAGCGGCTCGTGCATCAGACACTGCGGGGATCCGGCGAGCTCCTCGCATCGTCTGACAAGTCCGCATTTCGCCTGCGCGGGGAGGTCACGTCACCGGGCGGGACGACGGCGGCCGCCATGCACGTGCTCGAGGATGGAGGGTTCCGTGCCCTCATCGAGGATGCAGTCCAGGCAGCGTCGCAGCGTTCGCGCGATCTCGGGGGGAGCGCTGCCGGCACATGATCCGAGCCGCCGTGCTGGCAGTCACCGAGCGATCACTGACGCGCCGTCTCGTCACCGACACGCGTGCCGGGAGAGCGGTGGCCGGGCGATTCGTGGCTGGAGACACGCTCCCTGACGCGATCGAGGCTGCCCGCAGGCTCAACGATGCCGGCATGCGGGTCTCACTCGACCACCTCGGCGAACACGTCGCATCGGTCGATGAGGCCTCGGAGGCAACCGCGGCGTACCTCGCCTGCCTCGACGCGATCGATCGTGCGGCCCTCGATGCGAACATCTCCGTCAAGTTGACGCAACTCGGTATGGGATTCGACGACGACGCCGCATCGGCGAACCTCGACACGCTTGCCGCGGCCGCGTTGGGGGCCGGAACGACGGTGACGCTCGACATGGAGGAGTCCGATCACACCTCGACGACGATCGACATCTACGAAGCGGCCCAGCGCGCCCACGGGAACGTCGGGATCGCGATCCAGTCGTACCTCCGCAGATCCGCCTCCGACCTCGATCGCATCATCCCGCTCGGTGGCCACATCAGGCTGTGCAAGGGTGCATACGCCGAACCCGCCGACCTCGCGTACCAGGGCAAGGACGCGGTGGATGGCTCGTTCGATCGCCTCGCCTCGATCCTGATGAGCTCGGACGCGGTGAAGCCCGCGATCGCTTCGCACGACGACGACCGCATCGACGTGGCACTCACCCTCGCAAAAGCGCGGAGCACGCCGTGGGAGTTCCAGATGCTCTACGGCGTGCGACGCGACCGGCAGGAGGAGCTCGTCGCGCTCGGACACGAGATGCGTGTGTACGTCCCGTACGGGGTCGCGTGGTACCCATACCTGACCCGCCGCCTCGCCGAACGCCCTGCCAACCTCACCTTCTTCGCCAGGGCCCTCGTCGGCCGCTGACACGCCGCCTCCCCTCCTCCGAACGCGGCTCGCGCTCGTGCCAGCTGGGTTTTCGCAAGAGCGGTGTGGTGGCGTATCGTGCAGAGGGTCATGAAGATCCTGATCGCGCTCAGTGCCCTCGTCTTCGTCGTCGCCGCTGCGAGTCCATCCGAGGTCGCTCCCGTCATCGCCACTGACGGATTCTTCATCGAGGAGGGTGCCGACGCCACGTCGGACGTCGTTGGTGCCGCTGTCTTCGATGCACGGTCGGCGGGTGGCCTGTTCCACGCCGTCGTCCTGGTCGACGAGCCCCCGGCAGGTGCGACGACGTATGCAGATGCGGTGCTCGACGAGCTACCCCGACAGGAAGGAACCGTGCTGGTCGTCGGTCCCCAGACCGTCGGTTGGGCATCGAACAACGACGTGTGGACCTCGGTGGATCTCGATCGCGCCCTCGATGCGTCCCTCGACGCCTCGACCTCGGGGGCCGTCGTGGCCGCCTTCGTTTCCGAACTCATCGAGCCGCCGTCGAGCGGAGGGGGAGGAGGCTGGCTCCTCGTCATCGGGGTCGTCCTCGTCAGTGGTATCGGCTTCGTGATCTGGCGGGGTTCACGGTCGCGGCGGGTGAGCGACGCCCAGCGCCTCGCCGAGCTGAAGGCAAAGGCCCAGATCCAGATCGATGCGATCGCCAACGACATCCTCGACGACGCAGACGAGGTCTCCGATGCCGCCAACGCCGACGCGACCGGGCACTTCGAGGCCGCTACGGCGACGTACGGCGAGGCGGCGGGCCGTCTCGAGGCGGCGACGACCGCTCGCCAGGTCCTCGACATCTCCGCGGAGCTCGATCTCGCCATATGGCATCTCGATGCGGCGGAGGCGATCCTCGATGGCCAGCCCGTCCCTCCCAAACCGGAGCCTCCCGTGATCCCCGATCCGGTCACCCCACCACCGCCCCCGCCCGCGCCGGCGTCTGCACCGGGATCACCAGCACCGCTCCCCACCTACCAGCGACGGTCGGCACGGCGGTCAGGTTTCGGTGCGGACGACATGGTCAAGACGATGATCGCGATGCAGGCCATGCGGAGCATCGGGAGGAGTCGGGGTGGTTCCTCCTCTGCTGGCCGCACCTCGAGCGCATCGCGGAGCACGGGACGCTCTCGTGGCGGAGGTCGGCGCCGCTGAACCCACCTCGGTCGAGGAAGTAGCCGCCAGGGTCGAGGTCGTCAGGGACGTCTAGTATCGGTGCCGACCACCACTCGACCACACGGGGGCAAGATGTTCTCTCGCATATGGGCCTACATCAAGGCGCTGTTCACCACCACGGCGGAGAACGCCATGGATCCGAAGATCGAGCTCGAAGCAGCGATCAACGAGGCGAAGAAGAAGGACCAGGATCTCCGCAACCAGGCAGCGAAGGTCGTCGCACACCGCACCCAGCTCGAGAGCCAGCTCGAGAGGTCCGCTGACGACGCCGGTGAGGCACGTGAGATGGCCAAGCAGGCCATCCTGAGAGCCGAGGATGCCAGGACGGCGGGCGACGACGAGGGTGTTGCCAAGTGGACGCAGGCTGCCCAGGCGATGGCCATGAAGCTCCAGGCATCGGAGAACAACCTGTCATCGCTGAAGGACCAGTACACGATGTCCCAGAAGCAGGCCGAGCAGGCGAAGACGGCGGTCCAGCAGAACTCGATGAAGCTCCAGGAGCTCTCCGCCAAGCGGATGGAGCTCCTCGGTCAGCTCGAGCAGGCCAAGATGCAGGAGGCCGTCAACGAGGCCGTCACCACGATGAGCGCCTCGATGTCGGATGCAGGGCCGTCCCTCGATCAGGTCGAACGCAAGATCGAACAGCGCAAGGCCCAGGCGATGGCTCGCGCAGAGCTGCACGAAGCGACACCGGAGGGTGCCGAAGCTGAGCTCCGCCAGGCGATCAGCGTGACCCAGGCGGACTTGAAGCTCGAGGAGCTCAAGGCCGAGCTCGGGATCACCACGACGCCCCCGGTCCAGCCGTCGCCTCCCATCGCAGAGGGCGAGTCGACCACCGGCTGAACGCTCCGCTGCTCACCGGCAGCCGCTCGATGCCCGGTTATCATCGAGTCGAGGCTGACCCTGAGGAGTCCGCGTGACAACGACCGAGACCAGGGCCGAGGAACGTCGAACCAGCCGTCCCCGGATCTCGACGATCCTCTGGTTCCTGGCCGTCGTGTCGTTCCTCGGAACCCTCGCGCTGTGGTGGCTCGGTGAGCTGCCGGGCGAACCCGAATTCGAGGTCGGGCGCGAGGTCTTCGGGAACATCCCTGATCTCGTCGTCGCGGTGTTCTATGTCCTCGTGGCAGCGTTCATCGCCGTGGCAATCGGCCTGTTCGCACTTCGAGCCGAGAACTGGGAGCGAGGCACCTGGGAGCGCAGGAGCGGACTGTGGAAACGACGCCTCAGGCGGTTCCTCGACGGCGTCTCCATGCGCACCGTCGCCGAGGACCCCGCGGCGGGCGTCATGCACTCGCTCATCTACTGGGGATTCGTCGTTCTCTTCCTCGGTACCGTCACCCTCGAGATCGACCACCTCCTGCCCGTCGACCTGAAGTTCCTCCACGGCACGGTCTATCAGGGCTACTCGCTCATCCTCGACCTCGCTGCGGTTGCCTTCCTGGCAGGCATCGTGTGGGCGGCAGTCCGTCGCTACGCCGTCAAGCCGTGGAGGATCCGGTCGAAGTCGAGACCCGAGGACGCCTGGATCCTCATCCTCCTCGGAACAATCGGTGTCACAGGCCTTCTCACCGAGGCGGCCCGCATCTCGCTCGTCGGTCGCCCCGACTTCGAGGTGTGGTCGGTCGTCGGATATCCGCTGTCGTTCCTCGTCCCGCAATCGAGTGCGTCCGGGATCCACCAGATCATGTGGATCGCCCATGCCGTTGCCTTCTTCGCGTTCCTCGTGTTCCTCCCCGTCACGAAGTTGAGGCATATGTTCACCACGCCGGTGAACCTGGCCCTGGCGGCGAAGGAGCGCCCGAAGGGCGCGATGAAGGAGATGCCGAACCTCATGGAGGCGACCGACATCGAGTCCGTCGGAGCCGGTGTCGTCGGTGAGTTCACGTGGAAGCAGCTGCTCGACACCGACGCCTGCACCATCTGTGGGCGCTGCACGGCGGTCTGTCCCGCCACCGCCACCGGCAAGCCCCTCGATCCACGCGAGATCGTGCTCAAGCTCGGAACGGTCGCAGCGATGACCGCCGATCCGCGGCAATCGCCGCCGGTCGGGGTGGATGCCGCCATCACCGTGTCGTCGGACAGCGTCTTCGAGCTCGTGACGGCCGCCGAGATCTGGGCATGCACCACATGCCGCGCATGCGACGAGGCATGTCCCGCCGACATCGAGATCGTCGACAAGATCCTGGACATGCGCCGGTACAAGGCGCTCATGGAGGCCGAGTTCCCATCCGAGCTCGGCAAGGCGTACGTATCGATGGAGAACTCGTCGAACGTCTACGGCGTCGACCAGAAGACCCGGGGCGATTGGACGGATGCCCTCGACTTCGAGGTCAAGCGCCTCGGGGAGCCGGGGGTCACGGCGGAGTACCTGATGTGGGTCGGATGTGCAGGATCATTCGACGACCGGAACAGGAACGTGACGATCGCCACGGCACGGCTCCTGCACAAGGCGGGGGTCGACTTCGGCATCCTCGGTGCCAAGGAACTGTGCACCGGTGATCCCGCTCGCCGCACCGGCAACGAGTACGTGTTCCAGGGGCTCGCCCTCCAGAACATCGCGACCCTCAACGAGCTCGGGATCGAGACGATCATCACCCAATGCCCGCATTGCTTCAACACACTCGGCAACGAGTATCCGCAGTTCGGCGGCCACTACACGGTGATGCACCACTCCGAGATGCTCAGCAGGCTCGTCGAGGAGGGAAGGCTCGTCCCGGAGTCGACAGGAGAGACGATCGTGTTCCACGACCCGTGCTATCTCGGTCGCCACAATGACACCTTCCTCGCACCGCGTACGATCGTCGACTCGGCGGGTGTCAGGGTCGAGATGAAGCGGAACGGGACGAACTCGTTCTGCTGCGGCGCAGGCGGCGGGAAGTTCTGGTTCGAGGAGCACACGGGCAAGAAGGTCAACATCGACCGGACCGAGGAGGCAGTCGCCACGGGTGCCGACATCGTCGCCACCGGCTGCCCGTTCTGCTACGTGATGATGGACGACGGCGTCAAGGAGATCGGCGCGGGAGAGCGCGTGATCGTCCAGGACGTGGCGATGTTGCTCGATGCCAGGACCAAATAGCCGGGATGGCCGTTCAGGTCGAGGCGGCCGTGATCACCAGCTCCGGCTTGTCACGCCACCGATCAGGACGGAGACGAGCGTGCCGAGCGGAAGCGTCGCCACGTAGGAGAGTTCCATGCCGAGATTGCCGAAGAACAGCATCAACAACCACGTCGACGGAAACGTGAACAGGGCGAACACGACGACGAATACGATGAGGCCCCTGACGAATTCACCCACGGTCTTCCTGCCTTTCGAAGGATGCCATCACGATACCTGACGGATGCGAGTCCGCATGGCATCTCTAGGCTTTCGTGATGCGTCGAAACTCCCTCCTCCTCCTGGCCCTCGCGATGGTTGCAGCGGCATGTACCCCCGGTGGCACCGACGAAACGACCACGACGGCTGGAGTCCCGGCCGAGACGACGACCACCACGATCGCCGCGCCGGATCCCCTCGATCCCGACGGCTTCTTCGTCAATCTCATCTGGCATCAGCACCAACCGCTCTACCCCAAGGATGAGAACGGGATCGTGACCCGTCCATGGGTTCGCGTCCACGCCACCAAGGACTACTACGACATGGCGGCGATGATCGCTGACTACGACGATCTCCGCGTCACCTTCAACCTCACCCCCGTGCTCCTGCTCCAACTCGAGGAGATCGTCGATGGCGCGAAGGACGCCTACTGGGTCATGACAGAGATCCCGGCCGACGAGCTCACTGACGAGGACAAGGCATTCATCGAGCAGCGCTTCTTCGACATCAATCCGAAGATCATCGATCGGTTCCCCCGATATCGGGAGATCCGCGACCTGCGCGATGCGGGCACCGAGTTCACGACCGAGGACTGGCGCGATCTCCAACTCCTGTGGAACCTCGGATGGACCGACCCGAGGTTCCTCGCCGAGGAGCCCCTTTTCTCACTCGTGGAGAAGGGAAGGGACTTCACCGAGGAGGACAAGGCGACCGTCCTCGCGAAGCACCTCGAGATCGTCGGCATGGTCGTCGACATCCATACCCAGCTGTGGGATGCGGGGCAGATCGAGGTCATCACGACGCCGTTCGCCCATCCGATCCTGCCGTTGATCGGCGACACCGACCAGGCGCTCGTCGGTGACCCGTCCGCGATCATGCCGGTGAACCGGTTCCGGGAGATCAACGACGCGGTCGAGCACGTCGAGCGAGGCCTCGCCGTGGCGGAGCGGATCCTCGGCCAGAGGCCTTCCGGGATGTGGCCGGGCGAGGGCGCGGTGAGCCAACTGGTGACCCCGATCTGGGCGAGCCAGGGAGTCACCTGGGTCGCGACAGGCGAACACGTGCTCGGCGAGACACTCGGCATCGGATCGTTCAGCCGTGACTCGAACGGAACGGTGGAACAGGCGGATGTCCTGTACAGGCCCTACGCCGCCCAGCATTCCAGGGTCGGCCAGCTGCCGATCTTCTTCAGGGACGTCGAACTCGCCGATCGCATCGGATTCGAGTACTCGGGATCCCCGGCCCAGGACGCGGCAGACGACTTCATGGGTCGACTGGCGAACATCCGCGAACGGATGGACGCGACGGACCATGACGGCCTGCGCGTCGTGACGATCGTCGTCGACGGCGAGAACGCGTGGGAGCACTACGACAACGACGGCATCGACTTCCTCGACGCCCTCTACACGGAACTCACCACGGCCGATTGGTTGACCACCGTCACCCCGAGCCAGCTGCTGGAGGCCTTCCCCGACTCCTTCGAACCCCTCCCCGACGTGTTCCCCGCGTCGTGGTTCCAGCCGAACTTCGCCACGTGGATCGGAGAGCGCGAGGAGGCGCGGGCATGGGACTACCTGTGGGAGGTACGCGACGACCTGCGCAGGGCCGAATCGGACGCCGCTCCGGAGGCGTATGCGGAGGCGTTCGAGACGATGCTCTTCGCGGAAGGCAGCGACTGGTTCTGGTGGTACGGCAGCGACCAGGAGTCAGGGGACGACGGGTACTTCGATCGAGCTTATCGAGAGCTCCTCGGGCAGGTGTACGACGCGCTCGGGATCGACCGGCCACCGTTCATTCGGGTGCCGATCATCCCGGATCCCGCTGTCGAGCCCGACGCGACGCCTGGGGAACTGGTGACCATCCCCATCGGACGGTTCGACGAGGACGCGTGGGGCCTCGCCGGCCTGTACGACGGCGCCCATCCGATCCGTTGGGCGTTCGACGCCGCGAACCTGTACCTGCGCATCGACGGGATCGATGATGCGATCACCGACGTGTATCTCGGTGTCCCTTCTGCCGGGCTCACGACGGGACTCAGCATCGGGGCGGCCTCCATCGAGGAAGCACGAGTGCTCGGCTTCGACGCCTCGCGTGTCATCCGTGTCTCCGAGGGTCGAGTGTCGCTCCCCGACCGTCCGACGTCGCCCCCAGACGACGTCGACGCTCTCTTCGACGAGGGCATCGAGCTCGAGTCGGCATTCCGTGACGGAGCCGTCGAGTTCGCGATTCCGCTCGAGGCGCTCGGCGCCCTCGGGGTCGGCGATCGCGTCTCGATCCTTGCGATCGTCGACGAACGTGGGGAGAACGCCATCGCACCGACATCGGGCAGGGGAGCCATCCAGGTTCCGGACATCTCGAACGTCGATGTCGTGTTCTTCGTCGAGGACCCGTCGGGGGACGATGTCGGTCCCGGTACGTACACCTACCCGACCGACACCGTGTTCCAGCCGGGTTCGTATGACCTGACGTCGTTCAGCGTCGGGCTCTCGGGTGACGAGACCGTCTTCGAGTTCACAGTTGCGGCACCGATCTCGAATCCGTGGGGCAGCCCGACCGGGCTGAGCATCCAGACGTTCGATGTCTATGTCGACACGGATCCCGCTGCCTCCTCGGGCGCGCGACGAATGATCGACGGCAGGAACGCCGCGTTCGAGGCGGGATCCGGCTGGGAGCGGGCACTGACGATCGAGG
>JAWOGV010000217.1:0-4180 GCA_046496605.1 Acidimicrobiia bacterium
TCTCGATCGCCGAGCTCGTCGAGCTCATCGGTGAGGTCATCGGATGGGATGGCGAAGCGGTGTTCGATCCTTCGATGCCGGACGGGACGCTCCGCAAGCTCCTCGACGTCTCCGCCATGGCGGACATCGGTTGGACGGCCACGACGGGTCTGAGAGAAGGCATCGCCGATACGTACCGCTGGTACCTCGACAACTCCTGACGCGAGGGGCGAACGGATCCCCCCTTGGAGGGTCAGTCGGCGAGCGGCTCCGGATCAGGGACATTGTCGAGCCAGACCATGATGTCCTTCCACAGCGGACCACACTCCTCGGCGAAGTAGCCGGCATGACCGATCTGCTCGACGCCGGCGTCAGCGGGCTCGATGTGGATGCGCGTGACATTCGGATACGCGCCCATCATCGTGTCCACTGACTTCGACGTCCCCCACGGATCGTCCCCGAAGCTGAGCGCGATGACGGGTGCCGTGAATGTGCCATAGCGATCGACGGGCAGTGTCGCGTCACTCAGGAGGTACCTCCGCTTCCTGCACAGGCGCGACCATTGCAGCGCGACACCCTTCGGGAGGTCAACCCCCGGCTCGATCATGTGCCAGGGTGCATATCCGTAGAGGCGCGACAGCAGTGGAAGGGTCACGGTGATGTGGAACCGCACGATCCATCGCTGACCCCTGCCCTGCAACCGCCAGTAGCCCGAGCCTGAAGCGACGGTCACCAGACCCGCGACGTCAGCCACCTTCTCGAGGAGGCCGGCAACCTGCCCGCCGAAGCTGTGCCCGACGAGGAACAGGCGACGCGTCGGGTAGTGGGTGCGCGCCCAGTCGACAGCCGCTTCCATGTCGAGGAGAACCCAGTCAGCCATCGTCGCGTCCAACTTGTCGAGGTTCCTCGGCTTCGATCCCCCGACACCTCGGTAGTCGTACGTGACGACCGTGTAGCCCGCCTCCGCGAGGGCCGCTGCGAACCTCCCATAGGACTTGTGCTGGATCGCAAAGGCACCCGAGACCACGACAACGCCTCGTGAGTGATCCGGCTCCGACCCGTCAGGGGTCCTCCACTCCGAGATTCGTCGCCCATTCCCGTCCAAGGGAGATCGGCGGAAGGGAAGCGCTGCATCGTCCGGGTACGCTTCGATGTCGGCTTCGCGTGCAGGGGCCAGGAACGGGTGTGAGTAGGCGCCGGTCGGCGGCTCAACCGGTGTGCCGGCTGGCTCCTCGTCGGCGACCTCCATCAGCGTGTGGACCGTTCCGCGCAGAACGAAGGCGTCGCTCGCCGGAAATGTGAATGGCATCGAGATGACCGTTTGCTCAGCCATCGTCCCTCTCCCGCGTCCGAATCGTATGCACCCGCGATGCAGTGGGTTGGGTCCGAGAGCGCGACCCTCGACCGTCCACGTCCCGTCGCCCATACCCTCGGTGAACGCTAACGGCGTGCGCGTCAGTGCGGAGAGTCGCGTTCAGGGCCTTTTCGCGTCCCGCGAGCCAGTCGTCGCTCAGGAGGTCTTGGGTTGCTTCTCGCCTCCGGCGTTCGGTCGGCCCTTGGCGGCCGTCATGAAGATCGTCGCGTGGCGAGCGCACAGTGGGTTGTCGTCATCGTCGTACACCACAGCGAGCCGGTCGCACTTCGCGCACGTATGACGGATCTCGATGTTCCAGGTCGCTTCTCCGTTCACGGCATTCCCCCTGAGCTGAGCGTGTCCACGCGAGGTTTCACCTTCGCACACCCGCCTGCGTCGAGGATCCGCTGCCCGGTTCCGATCGTCGGGAGGTCATGAAGGTCGTCGCGTGGCGAGCGCACGAGGTTGTACGTGAGGCGTCGACGACGAGCGTGGCGCGTGGCACCGGGTGCAGGCGGTCGACCCGGCGGCGGGCCGCGCCGGAGCGGGGAGGTTCGTGGTGGCTTCCATGTGTGGATCATCGGCGCATCGTCGGGCAGGGGAGAGCAGGATTTGTAGATGTTTCCTTTGACTAGTCAGGTTTCCAGGTGCAGGGAGCCGCAACCGCATCTAGCATCGCGGTGAACCCCGAGGAGGCCCCGCCGATGCAGACATACACCACTCCTGGCGCTGTGAACGTTCCACCCAACGCCAACGTCGTCCAGCAACTCATGGTGAGGGCGGACGCAGCCCCGAACCATGCAGCGCTGTCGTTCCGCAACGGCGACACATTCACGAATGTCTCGACGCGCGAGATGTGGGACACGGTCAGGGAGCTCGCCGCAGGCCTGGTCGCGCTCGGCGTCAACAAAGGGGACCGTGTTGCGCTCCATTGCGCGACACGCATCGAGTTCACGTACTTCGACTACGCCATCTGGGCGGCAGGCGCTGCCACGACGACGATCTACGAGACGTCGTCGGCGGACCAGGTGCGGTGGATCATCCAGGACTCCGGTGCGGTCGCCCTCATCTCGGAGAACGAGGGCACCATCGCGTCGTACGACGAAGTCAAGGACGACCTCCCGGAATGCCGTCACGTGCACGTCATCGATGACGGTGCCCTCGCCACGATCTCGGCAATGGCGACCGACGAGTCCCGTGCCGAGCTCAAGCACCGCATCGACTCCATCGCCCACAGCGACCTCGCCACCCTGGTGTACACGTCGGGAACGACCGGGATGCCGAAGGGCTGCATGCTCACCCACGGCAACTTCATCTGGGAGACCATGCAGGTCGACGACCAGATGGCCGAGCTGTTCACGGACGACAACCGGACCCTGTTCTTCCTCCCGCTTGCGCACATCTTCGCCAGGCTCGCCCAGGCGGCATGCGTGACGAGCGGCGTCCACATCGCGTACTCGTCGGGGATCCCGAAGCTGCTCGAGGAGCTCCCCATGGTCAAGCCGACCTGGGTGTTCTCCGTCCCGAGGGTGTTCGAGAAGATCTACAACGGTGCCAAGGCCAAGGCGGACGCTGACGGGAAGGGCCGCATCTTCGACAAGGCGGCTGGCGTTGCGATCGCCTACAGCCAGGGCATCGACCGCGGCAAGACGGGCTTGTCGACCAAGCTCCTCCACGGCGTGTTCGACAAGTTGGTGTATCACAAGCTCCGTGACGTGTTCGGTGGCGAGGTCCGCTACGCCATCTCGGGTGGTGCTCCGCTCGGAGCCCGGCTCGGGCACTTCTTCCGGGGTATCGGCCTCGTCGCGCTCGAGGGCTACGGCCTCACGGAGACGTCCGCCGCCGCAACGGCGAACAAGCCGGCGGCGATCCGTGTCGGCACCGTCGGGCGACCGATCCAGGGCACGTCGATCGGCATCGCCGACGACGGTGAGGTCCTCATCAAGGGCCCGCACATCTTCGCCGGCTACTGGCGCAACGACCAGGCGACCTCGGACGCGATCGACTCGGACGGCTGGTTCCACTCCGGTGACGTCGGCGCCCTCGATGAGGAGGGGTTCCTCACCATCACGGGTCGCAAGAAGGAATTGATCGTCACTGCGGCCGGCAAGAACGTCTCCCCTGCCGTCCTCGAGGACCGGATGCGCAGCCACCCGCTCGTCTCGCAGGTGATGGTGGTCGGTGACGCGAAGCCGTTCATCGCTGCCCTCGTCACGCTCGACGAGGAGGCACTCCCCGCGTGGGCCGCAGCCAACGACAAGGAGGGCCTCGACGTGGAAGCCCTTCGCAAGGACGACGACGTCGTCGCCATGGTGCAGAAGGCCGTCGACGACGCGAACAAGGCCGTGTCGAAGGCCGAGGCGATCAAGACGTTCCGGATCCTCCCCGCGGACCTCTCCATCGAGGGAGGCGAACTCACCCCGACCCTCAAGGTGAAGCGCTCGGTCGTCGCATCGAAGTACGCGACAGTCATCGACGACATCTACGGCTAGCCCAATCCCCTCGTCCCCTCTCGTCCCCCTTTCAAGGGGGACGGCAGAGGAGCGAAGCGACGATGCAGGGGGATCCCTCGGCGTCTGGGTCTTGCATGGAGGGATCGACCTGGCGAGGCATGAGGGACGAGAGCGAAGCGATGCAGGGCGATGAGCGTGTTCTTCGTCCCCCTTTCAAGGGGGACGGCAGAGCGAAGCGATGCAGGGGGATTCCTCGGCGGCTGGGTCTTGCATCGGTGGATGGGCCTGGGGTTGACGGCGGACGGCACCATAGGTCCTCCCTTCAGGGGGGACGGGCGAACGTAGTGAGCCAGGGGGGTTCTCGCACGATCCGTCTCTCCATAAGGAGCGAGCG
>JAWOGV010000256.1:0-3817 GCA_046496605.1 Acidimicrobiia bacterium
AGGTGGTCGATGGCGAGCCCGACGCCGATCTCGACTCCCGTGAGTTCGTCGTTGACCGCGATGCGGATCGCCTGGAAGGTGCGGCGCGCAGGATGCTTGCCGCGACGGGCCGCAGCAGGAACAGACTCTGCGACACACGTCGAGAGCTGAGCCGTCGTGGTGAGGGGTCGATGTGCGACGATTGCCCGTGCGATGCGCTTTGCGAATCGCTCCTCGCCATACCTCGCGATGATGTCCGCGAGTTCGGCCTCGTCGAAGGTGTTGACGATGTCTGCAGCGGTCCGATCGGCGTCGGGGCCCATCCGCATGTCGAGAGGTCCTTCGTGGTGGTACGAGAAACCACGCTCCGGATCGTCGAGCTGGTGCGACGAGACACCGAGGTCGAAGAGGACACCATCGACCCTGTCAGGCGACGGGCCCTCCGCGATGACGCGATCGAGCTCCCGGAAGTTGCCCCGTACGACGAAGCAGCGGGGATCTCCGCTCGCCTCAGCAACAGCATCCGGGTCGCGATCAACAGCGACAATGCGAAGGTCTCGATAGTGGTCAAGGAGTGCACGGCTATGGCCCCCACCGCCGAAGGTCGCGTCGACGACCCAACCGGACGCTGCCGGTTCGAGGAGATCGATGACCTCGGCGACCATCACGGGGTCGTGGTATCCATGATCGTGCGTGGGCTGATCCATGGTCAGTCCCCCGGAGCGCTGGCGCCAACATGGAAGCGGGCGGAGTAAGGGGCCTCCCAATTGGCATCCGGGGGACTGACCACGAGCCAGCCCTGCACGATGTGTCGGATCTCTCGGTTCGCGTCGTCAAATGCTGCCCTCCGACAACACCTCCTCGATGTCGGCGTAGTAGTCGTCCGCCACGGTGGCCACGTCCCTCCACGTCGGCGAGTCCCAGATCTCGATCCGATCCGCGACTCCGACCACCGTGACGTCCTTCGTGAGTCCCGCGTACGCACGCAACGGCTCGGGGATCTGGCACCGACCTGCCCGGTCGAGGCTCTGATCCGATGCCGAGGCGAAGAACGAACGCGAGTAGTTCCTGGCCCGCCGATCGGTGCGCGGGAGCCTGAGGACGGCATTCGCCTCCTCTTCCCACCGGTCCTGCGGAAACACGTACAGACAGCGTTCCTGCCCCTTGGTCAGCACGCAGCCCGTCGCAAGTTCTGCTCGGAACCTGGACGGCATCACCACTCGACCCTTTTCGTCGAGCGAGTGCGTGTACTCCCCAAGGAACATCTGTCGACGTCTCCATCATCTCTGACATCTCCCACGGCGCCCCACTATGGCCCACGATCTCCCACTTGTCAACCACATTCCCCCCCATCACCCCACGAGGCCCCTCATGCGGCCCGCTGAATGGGAATCCATGGCGCTGATCGAGACAGCCCGGGGTCGAAGCGTTTAGCCTTGGGTCGTTGCCGGTATCGAGAGGAACCCACATGCACGTGCTTGTTGCCACGGACGGATCGATGGACATCGACAAGGCCGCCGATTTCGCGGTCGCCCTCGCCGGTGAGGCCGGGACGACGACCGTGGCAACCGTGGTACGGGTGCCGAGGCGGCTCGTCCAGGAGCTGCGGATCCAATACGGCGATCAACCCCCCGTCTCGGTCGAGACGGATGCCGAGTACGTCGGAGCGCCGAGGGTCGAGTCGCACTTCGAGCGGAGCTTTCCCGGCGACGACGCCCTCGTCGATCAGTATCTCGGTGACAAGCGCATCGAGTTCTGTCGCCCGGTGGTCGAGGCGATTCGGATGCGCGGGGGAACGGCGACCTCGACCGTGCGCGAGGGGGAAGAAGTCGAGGACTCACTGCTCGCCCTCGCCGGCGAGCTGGAGGTGGACGTCATCGTCGTCGGGTCCCACGGGCACGGGGCCTTCCAGGGCCTGCTCGGCTCGACGGGCGCGAAGCTGGTGCGTCGCTCCCCACTCCCCGTTCTCGTCATCCGCTAGGTCGGCCGGGCACCGCGGGGTTCGGGGATCACAGGAAGGGGCGCCACGCTGCGTCGAGAACGTCCCCTGCGGCGACGTGAACCCAATCGAACCTCCCGGGCTTGGTCGGCTGGCGCCGCAGCTGGAGACCCGCTTCGGTTGGGGTGCGACCTCCCTTGCGGGTGTTGCACCTGCGACAGGCCGCGACGACGTTGTCCCAGCGGTGGGTACCTCCGAGCACCCGCGGTATCACATGATCGACGTTCTCGGCAGATCCGCCGCAGTACTGGCAGCGGTGTTCATCCCGGGCGAAGATCGCCCGCCGGTTGAGTGGAATCGCCCTCGCGTGGGGCACCGACACGTAGCGGCGGAGGCGCACGACGCTCGGCACGTCGACGGAGATCCGCCCGGACCGCCAGATCTCGCCTCGATGGGCCACGGGGTCGGCGGTCCCTGCGAGGACGAGCACGACTCCGCGTCGAGCGGGAACCACCGACAGCGGCTCATTGCTTGCGTTCAGCACGAGCGTCCTTGCCACGGACCGGTATCGTAGCAATCGATCGATGTGGAGGTTCCCGATGGGCGGGACGGAATGTCTCGGGTCGTCTCCCCACCTCCGACCACGCAACGCTGGTGATTGACCACGCTTCGCAGCTCTGGGATACTGCGAACGATCCCAGGAAGGCATCATGAGAATCGTCGGATACGTGCGGGAGGCCCCAGGGCGCGGCCAGTCGGACACCGCGTTCGCCCAGAGCGAGCGGATACGGCGCTGGGCACTCGACACGGGAAACGAGATCGTCGCCGTGTGCCAGGATCACCACGCCTCGGTCGCACCCCTCGACCGTCCCGGCTACCGAGCCCTCCTCGAACTGGTCCGCACCGGATCGGCCGATGCCGTGGTCATCGCACGGCTCGACTCGCTCTCACCCGACAAGATGCTCCAGGAGATCATGCTCGTCGACATCCGCCGTGGGGGGGCGACGGTCATATCGACGGACGAGACCGACCTCGAGACCCTCAGGCACGGCAATGACGATCACACGAGGCTCGTCGTTCGCGCCGTCGTCGCGAAGGTCGCCGAGTACCACGAGGCATTCGGGTTGTCCGGACGAGGGGAGGACGTCGTCGCACCGTACGTGGCCGAGCCGGAGATCGACGAGCGTCGGAACGTCGTCGTCGAGCTGATCGCCCCCACTGGCTGAGGGACGGGCGGCTGACGGACGGGCGAAGGATCCCGGCTCGCACCGGAGACTCGAGGATCCGTTCTCAGGAAGATCGGCTCACAGGGTGAGTGCCGCCCACGTCGCCCTGCCCAGGGCGAAGGAACGCCCTGCACCGACGACAGCGGCGCCTGCATGCATCACACCGTCCACATCGAGCACGATGAGCACGATGTCGACTCCCTCGATCCGACGATCCTCGATCTCGATCACCGTCGCATCCGGGGCACCCGGCATTGCAAGCCGAGTCGTCGCACGCACCACGGCCGACTCGACACCTCCCTCGGTCGATGCCGCAGCCTGTTGGATCTGGGATCCATCGGATGCCGATACCGTGACCACGATCCCGGTTCGACCCTCCTGGACAGCGACGCTCGCGAGCCGTGCTCCGAAACCTCCCGTCGATTCGCCGTCGTCAGGTCTGTGATCATGGTCGGGCCGGTCGCCCACGGTCGGCTGCCGCTCGGGCGCCGCGGCCAGTGTCTCTTCGACCGGCGGCTCGGATAGCGCCGCGGCATCGAAGTCATCCTCGATCGCCATGTGCTGATACGAGTCGTCCTCGGCCTCATCCACCTGATGCGGGTCCGGCTCGGATGGATCCGCGGGTCCCTCCGCCGGTGCCACCGACGCCCGATCCGTGAGGTCGATGATCGCG
>JAWOGV010000338.1:0-5292 GCA_046496605.1 Acidimicrobiia bacterium
TCGGCCGCAGTAGTCGTGGTCTCCTCGGCCGCGGTGGTCGTGGTTTCGCCGCCCGCCTCCGTGGTGGTTGTCGTCTCGTCTGCATCGCTGCCGCACGCGGCAACGACGAGGGCGAACGCGAGCATCAGTACGATGATCGACGATCGCTTTGTGAACTCTGAGCGCATCAGTGCACCCTTTCGTTGGTCGTAGTCATTGACTTCCCTGCCCGGAATGTGTGCGGGCGGTCGTTCGAAGTCTAGGCGAGGAAGATCACGAACCACGCTCCCGAGGGGCGTCGCACCGCTGGGTGGCGTCAGTTCTCGGCGAGCTCGACGGGAGGCTTCTCCGGCATCTCCACCGTCTCGAACGACAGCGAATCCGGGCTGTCGGCGTCAACCGAAACGAGGATCGTGCTCCCTGCCGGGAACTCCTTGAACAGCACCTTCTCCGAGAGTGGATCCTCCAACATACGCTGGATCGCCCGACGCAACGGCCTCGCCCCGAGCTGGGGATCGTAGCCCTTGCGCCCGAGGAGCTCTTTCGCGTCGTCGGTGAGGACGAGGTCGAGCGCACGGGATTCGAGTTGTTCGCGGACGCGGACGAGGAGGAGATCGACGATCTGCTTGACCTCGTCCATCGTGAGCTCATGGAAGACGATCACCTCGTCGATGCGGTTGAGGAACTCGGGACGGAAGTGCGTCTTGAGCGCATCCATCACCTTCTCACGCATCTTGTCGTAGTTGAGCTCGTCACTCGTGTCCGAGAACCCGACTCGCGTCTTGCGCAGGTCGGCGGTTCCGAGGTTCGACGTCATGATGATGACGGTGTTCTTGAAGTCCACTGTGCGACCCTGCGCGTCGGTGAGTCGTCCGTCCTCGAGGATCTGGAGGAGGATGTTGAACACATCGGGATGGGCCTTCTCGATCTCGTCGAACAGGACGACGGAGAACGGCTTGCGGCGTACGGCCTCGGTCAGCTGGCCACCCTCGTCGTAACCGACGTATCCGGGAGGTGAGCCGACGAGGCGGCTGACAGCGTGCTTCTCCATGTACTCGGACATGTCGATCTGGATGAGGGCGCTCTCCTCGCCGAAGAGGAACTCTGTCAGCGACTTGGCCGTCTCGGTCTTGCCGACCCCCGAGGGTCCGAGGAAGATGAACGATCCGGAGGGACGCTTCGGATCCTTGAGCCCCGCCCTGGTGCGGCGAATCGCCTTCGAGACCGCGTTGATCCCGTCCTGCTGCCCGATGATCCGCTTGTGGAGCTCTTCTTCCATGTTGAGGAGCTTGGCGGTCTCCTCCTCGGTCAACCGATGCACGGGGATTCCCGTCCACTGTGCGAGCACTTGGGCGATCTCTTCCTCATCGATCGTGGACCTGGCAACCTGACCGGCGGCCGTCGACATCGATTCGGCGTCAGAGCGCTGATCCATCAGCTCGCGCTCACGATCGCGCAGCTGCGCCGCACGCTCGTACTGCTGGGCGCTGATGGCCTCGCGCTTGTCGGTTCGGAGCTTCCCGATCTGTTCATCGATCTGCTTGATCTCATCTGGCAGGTTGGAACGGCGGAGTCGCATCCGGCTCCCTGCCTCGTCGAGCAGATCGATCGCCTTGTCAGGGAGGAATCGGTCTGCGATGTACCGGTCGGCGAGGTTCGCCGCGTTGACCAAAGCCTGTTCCGTGAACTCGACCTTGTGGTGCTCCTCGTACGACTCCCTCAGTCCCTCGAGGATCTTGATCGTGTCTGCGACCGAGGGCTCCTCCACGCGGATCGGCTGGAATCGACGCTCGAGGGCGGAATCCTTCTCGAGGTACTTGCGGTACTCCTCGAGCGTGGTCGCTCCGATGGTCTGGAGTTCCCCTCGTGCGAGCATCGGCTTGAGGATGCTCGCCGCGTCGATCGCTCCCTCGGCGGCACCTGCACCCACGAGGGTGTGGATCTCGTCGATGAACAGGATGATGTCGCCGCGGGTGCGGATCTCCTTCAGAACCTTCTTGAGGCGCTCCTCGAAGTCACCCCGATACCGCGAGCCTGCAACGAGCGCTCCCAGATCGAGCGTGTAGATGTGCTTGTCGGTCAGCGTATCGGGAACCGTGCCGTCGACGATCTGCTGGGCGAGGCCCTCGACGATGGCCGTCTTGCCGACACCGGGTTCGCCGATGAGGACCGGATTGTTCTTGGACCGACGCGAAAGCACCTGCATGACACGCTCGATCTCCTTGGCGCGCCCGATCACGGGATCGAGGCTCTGTTCCCGCGCAAGCTGGGTGAGGTTCCGACCGAATTGATCCAGGACAGCGGAGCCCGAGGAACTCGCCTCGCCACGGGAGCTGGAGGATCCCGATCCCTGTGAGGATCCGGACCCACCGCCTTCGTCACCCTGGACGCCGCTGAGGAGCTGGATCACGGTCTGGCGGACCTTCGTGAGCTCGGCGCCGAGCTTCACGAGAACCTGGGCGGCGACACCTTCACCTTCGCGGATCAAGCCGAGGAGGATGTGCTCGGTCCCGATGTAGTTGTGGCCGAGCTGGAGGGCTTCACGGAGGGAAAGTTCGAGGACCTTCTTCGCGCGCGGCGTGAACGGGATGTGCCCGCTCGGTGCCTGGGAACCCTGGCCGATGATCTCGACGACCTGGCTCCGGACGGATTCGAGGCTGATGTCCATGCTCTCGAGGGCACGAGCAGCGACACCCTCGCCCTCGTGGATGAGGCCGAGGAGGATGTGCTCCGTACCGATGTAGTTGTGGTTGAGAAGCCTGGCTTCTTCCTGCGCGAGGACAACGACTCGTCGGGCTCTGTCTGTGAAACGTTCGAACAACGTCCTTCACCCCTTGATAAACGGTGGCGCATCGTCACCGTGCGCCCTCGCCGAGTATAGATACCCGAACCGGGTACCCCGGGGAACGTCCCCGGTCGATTGGCCGGCGCTCGCTACCCAGAACGTGCGATGTACCATCTTCATTCCTTCGTTGGAGCGCACTGCCGTGGATCGCCCAATCTTCCAAGATCTCGTTCCCATCCCACGGGTGTGGGAGCGCATGGCAGCCGTCGAGCGCCGCCTGAGCGAAGTGACCGTCGCCGATACCGAGTTCCTCACGAACATCGCTCAGCACCTCCTGTCTGCCGGCGGGAAGCGATACCGACCACTCCTCGCACAGGTCGCGGCGGAGCTCGGACCGAACTCGGGTGCCGAGCCCGTTGAGGCAGGCGTTTCGGTCGAGCTGGTCCACCTCGGTTCCCTCTACCACGATGACGTGATCGACGAGGCCGATTCACGACGTGGGCTGCCGAGCGTCAATGCGAACTGGGACAACACCATCGCCATCCTCGCCGGTGACTTCCTCCTCGCCAGGGCATCGGAGGTCGCCGCACCCCTCGGTGAGGAGGCGGTCGCCCTGATCGCGCGGACGTACGCCACCCTCTGCGAGGGCCAGGTCAGCGAGCTCGTCTGGGCGAACGACCTCTCCCATGGACCGGCCGGATACCACACGGTGATCGGTGGAAAGACCGCATCGCTCATCCGCACGTCCGCCCGCCTCGGTGCGATGACCGGTGGCGCGGATTCGGATGCCGTCGAAGCGATCAGCGAGTGGGCGTGGGAGATGGGCATGGTGTTCCAGATCACCGACGACGTCCTCGACCTCATCGCATCGGACGCCTTCCTCGGCAAGCCTGCTGGTTCCGATATCGGTGAGGGCACATTCACCCTCCCTGTGCTCCTGGCCGCAGAGGGCCCCGACGGTGAGGAGATCGCCTCCCTGCTCTCCTCGGGAAAGCCATACAGCGAGGGTTCGATCGCCAGGGTCATCGAGCTGACCGTCTCGGGCGGTTACGTCGACGTCGCCCTCGACGAGGCCGCTGATCGCATCCGCCTCGCGGAGAAGGCGGCACAGCGCATTCCTGACAACCCGCTGACCGATGTCCTCGCCAACCTCGACCAGTACCTGTTGGACCGGGTCGGATCTGCCAGGAGCTGATCGGGTGGGAGCACCCAACCGATCGCCCGACCGATCGCCTGGCCGATTGATGGGGCCCCCGTTGGCTCGTTCCCGCATCCTCGTCGTCTTGGTCTCGTGCGCCATCGTCGCGACATCATGCACAGCGACGTCCGACACGACCTCCTCGTCCACTTCCGGGCCGTCAACTCCCGAATCGTCCACGACGACCACCCGACCGACCGAACCGGGTTCACCGCTAGTTCCTCCTGAGCCGCCGGACCAGGATGCCCTTGCAGCCTCCTGGCTCTCGGCACCAGACGGGTTCGAGCCCACGGAGGAACGGGGCCTGTTCGAACAGGATGCGATCACCGCGATCGGCCTCTGGTTGCCTGAGGGGCTCGTCGCAGGCAGATCGGATGCCGTGTATCGGTCGGAGGACCGATACCTCGTAGTGGTGTCGATCATTCCCACCATGTCGGTGCGAGGCGATCCCGGCCTCGTCCCCGTGCTCGCTTCGCTCGACGATCAGGGTTCCGAGGTCACCGAAGGCGTGTTCGAGACCTCGACGGCCGCCGGCCTCGCCGTCTCCCTGTGGTCGACCGGTGACGGTTTCCTCGCTGCAACGTCGATCGACGAGGGTGTCGCATCCGATTACCTCGCCACGCGGGAGGAGTCCCGTCTACCCCTTCCGATATGGCAGACGGGCGACTGCGTGTACATGGATCCCGAGGAGGGCCTTCCGTGGGCACCCATCGCCCTCGACCGCGTCGTGCCATGCGACGGTGCCCACAACGGGGAGGTCCTGTTCGGCGACCCGAGCGCGACCGACGCCGAGACGTTCGACGAGGATGCCGTGACGTACCAGCGGAACCACACGTGCGATCGCGAGTACCAGACGCTGCTCGGGCCCCAGAGGGACAGAACTCCCGGCCTCGTGACCTACATGCCGGACGAGGACGAGTTTGCCAGAGGCGACCGATACCTCGCCTGCCTGGTCAGGATCCAGACGAACGACGGGCCCGAGTTGTTCGCAGGCCGCCTTGCGGACCGCGACGATCTCGCCTGGTCCCCCGAACCGGGGACGTGCTTCGGACCCACCCTCGCACCCGAGGGTCTCGACTGCGGCACGGTCCACTCATACGAGTACCTCGGGATCGCCGACACCGACCTCGACGCATGGCCGCGCTCGACCGAGGTGTTTGCGGAGGCGTGCGCCGCCCTCGTCGAGGCCCTCCCCGCGGGTCCCGTACGGATCGATGTGTTCCCGACGGGCCTGTACCCCTACGCGTTCGAGGGTGGCGACCGCACCGTTCGATGCATGGCGTTCGCATCCGACGCCGATGGCATGGTCGAGGTCGTGGGGAGCTTCACC
>JAWOGV010000364.1:0-4818 GCA_046496605.1 Acidimicrobiia bacterium
TCGGTCGCCGTCGTCCAGCGCTGGGGGCTCAGCGATGCCCCGATTGCCACGCCCGTCACGTGAGCACCACGGCGCGCGCCCGATACCTCGGGCTTCTAGAGCGGGACTTGCTGGTAGGTTCCGTGCATGCGGTTCTTCAAGCGCTATGCCATCGGGGCAACGATCCTCGTGGGGCTCCTCACCGTGGCCGGCGCCGTCGTCCGGCGTGCCGTGCCGTCGTTCGGAACGGAGTCCGATGAGGCCTTCTCGCGAGTGTTCGTCATGGCGGGAGGTCCGTTCCGTTCCACGGCAATCGGGCTGAGATCCGGCGAAGTGCTGGCGTTCATGGGCGGCGCGGAACTGGATCTTCGGAGGGCGACCATCGTCGACGGTGCGAAGCTGCGACTTCGGGCGGTGATGGGTGGTATCGACGTAATCGTGCCGTCGGGTTGGCGTGTCGAGACCGCGTCGAGTGCCTTCATGGGTGGGATCGACAACCGCACCGATCCGGACGCCGAACCCGATGGGCCACTGCTCCTCATCGAATCGCTTGCCGTGATGGGTGGCATCGCTGTGCATGTGGACGGTGATGCGTGATGGCGGTCGACGTTGCGTCCACGATCACCTACCTCAAGGATCACGCCATCGAGCACGGGTTCCACGTGCATGACGAGCGGCATTTCGTCGAGACGTTCACCCTTCGCCAGGCCTGGGAGATCGACGTCCACCCTGCCGAGGCGTGCTCGGGTCCCCTCGATCTGCACATCTCACTCGACATGGATCCGCGAATGCTGTTGAGCTTCGAGGACCTGCTCGACGACACCCCCGACGTCCCTGAGGACCCCGACGGTGAGTACGTCGTCACCTTCTACTTCAACTGGTCGCTTCCCGCGATGCGCAAGCCGCCCGAGATCATCGTCCTGTCGGCAGAACTCGCAGGGATGGGCGGTATCGACATGCCGATCGAGGTGCGTCTGCTTCGTTCGATGGGTGCCCTTGCGGACACCCACGAGGAGAGGCTCTCGATCGTCGGTGCGTTCGAACGTTCCCTTGTCGACGTCATGTTCCGTCAGGATGCCCTGTGCGACGTCCTCGATCGGGTGCACGACGTCAGCATGTACATGCTCGAGCACGCCGATGAATGGATCGACGATGCGTGATCACTGGTCTCGTCACTCGTAGGCGATCGCCTCGAGGATGTTCATCCGTGCGGCCTTGCGCGCCGGGTAGATCGCGGCGATGACTCCCGCCACGGCGGCGATCACGATGTACACGAGGAGTTGGCCGAACGGTATCGAGAACGTCCCGAGTCCCTCATCGGCGAGCGCCGTCACGACGGCCCATCCCAACCCGATGCCGGCGATCATCCCCAGGATCGCACCGAACACCGCGATCAGGACCGCTTCCCATCTGACCATTCGCCGGACCTGGCGCCGGGCCATCCCGACCGCTCGCAGCAGGCCGATCTCCCGTGTCCGTTCGATGATGCTGAGGGCGAGGGTATTCGTGATCCCCAAGACGGCGATGATGATGGCGAGTGCGAGGAGCGCCGAGAAGATGGTGAGGAGACCGTTGATCTGCGCCTCGGCGGTGGCGAGTATCTCCGATGTCGTCTGCACCTGGAGGTTCGGGAAGGGTGCGGCGAGTTCCTCGACGGCCGTCCGCGCCTCGTCGAGGGTCACCCCGACCGCGACGTTCGCCGACACCAGCGAATCGACCTCCGTTTCGATACCCGTGAGGTACCGGTCCCGCGTCATGAGGAACCGGCCGAACCCATCCGCCGAGGCCTCGAACGTGCCAACCACCGTGGCGGGGGCGGAGGCGCCGTTGGGGAACTCGACGTCGAAGGTCCGTCCGAGCCACTGCTCGTACTCGGCGTCCTCACGGTTCACGAGGAGGCCGTTTCGGTCCGCCATCGCGGCGAGGTCCGTATCGGAGGCTCCGAGGGCGATGACCCGGTTGACGGAGTCGGGTTCCACGGACGTTGCGGACACCACCTCGTCATCGACGCGAATCTGGGTGAATCCGAGCGGGGTGACGTCCCCGATCTCGGGAGCGGCACGGAGTTGATCGGTGAACGCCGGGCTCACGCCTGCCGTGAAGTTCGTCGACGTGATGGTCAGGTCGGCAGGGAACACATCTGCGAGCGCCGCTCCAACCGACGACTTGACGGATGCGCCGAAGATCGCCACGAAGACGACAAGGGCAACGCCGATCATCAGCGCGGACGCGGTCGACGCGGTCCGCCGAGGCTGGCGGCGGGTGTTCTGCGAGGCGAGATCCCCGGGGACCCCGAAGAGGCGGGGGAGCGGCCAACCGAGGACGGAGGTGATGGGACCTGCGGCGAGGGGCGCGAGGACAGAAATGCCGACGAACACGACGAGGGCGCCGATGGCGACGAACCAGATTGCGTTCGACACCGGCGCGAACAGCCCTGCTGCGAGCGATGCGACGCCGATGGCGGTGATGGCGACGCCCCATGCGGCCCTCATCGTGAGGCTCTTGCGGGTTGGGGCTGACAAGACCGCCGTCATCGCTGCGATGGGAGGGATGGATGCGGCCTTGCGGGCGGGGAGGAGCGCCGACACGACCGTGACCACGATGCCGACGGCGAGGCCGATGACGGCCGTGCGGGGGAGCACGGTCAGCGGACCCTCGGGGAATCCCGCATTCGCGAACCGCAGCAGTGCCTGGAGGCTGAGCGCCAGGACGATGCCCCCGATCACCCCCAGGATCGACGAGATGACGGCGATCACGAAGGCCTCCGCCACGACCATCCGGGTGACCTGCCCACCGGTGGCACCGATCGCTCGCAGCAGGGCGAGCTCCCTCGTCCTCTGTGCGACGATGATCCGGAACGTGTTCGTGATGATGAATGCGCCGACGAACACCGCCACCGTGGCGAAGGCGAGCAAACCGATCGTCAGGAAACCGAGCGCCTCGGCGATCTGTTCACTCGTCTGGGCGTTCGACTCGCTGACCGTGATCGCGATGACGCCCTCGGGTACCACTGGCTCTATCCGTTCCACGAGGTCCTCGGGTGACACGCCGGGGGTCGCTGCGATCGCAATCGACGTGATGCGGCCGTCGAGGTCGAAGACGCGTTGGGCCTCGGCGAACTCGAACGCGAGGAGCGTTGCGCCGGCGAGATTGTCCTCCTCGCCGAAGCTTGCCAGTCCGACGAGTCGGAAGGTCTCTGCGGGCCCGGTCGCCTGGATCACGACGTCGTCCCCGAGGCTGAAGGCGTTGACGCGTGCCGTGCCGGCGTCCATCGCCACCTCACCGGGGGCGTTCGGTGCGCGCCCGTTGCCCTCCCTGATCTGGAGCGGGTTCAACGTCCTCGACAGCATCCATGACGTGCCGAGCGTCGGAGGGCCCTGGCCGCCGATCGGCACGCCGTCATTCCCGATGAGCTGCGCGAACCCGTCGATGACAGCCTCGGCCTCGGCGACTCCCTCCACCTCCGATACGGTGTCGAAGACCTCCTCGGGCATCGACAGGATGATCTGGCCGAAGTCGTTGCCGAACTCGGGGTCGGCGGCCCGGACGTAGACATCCGTTCCTGCGGAGATGTCGCCGAGGAGTGCGTCGAAGCGGGCGTTGATCGTGTCGGTGAACACGAACGAACCGGACACGAACGCCACGCCGATCACGATGGCCAGCGATGTGAGCGCAAGGCGCACCTTGTTCGTGCGCAGTCCCGAGAGGGCGACCTTGAGCATGTCAGTCCCCGAGCGACTTCATCTTGTCGAGGATGTCCTCGGCCTCGGGATCGTGGATCTCGTCGACGATGTGCCCGTCGTCGAGGAACACCACCCTGTCGGCGTGGGACGCGGAGAACGGATCGTGGGTGACCATGACGATCGTCTGCCCGAACTCGTCGACGGCGTGCCGCATGAACGTGAGGAGTTCCCCACCCGACTTCGAGTCGAGGTTCCCGCTCGGCTCGTCTGCGAAGACGATCTTCGGGCGTGTCACCAAGGCCCGGGCGGCGGCCACACGCTGTTGCTGTCCGCCTGAGAGCTCAGAAGGACGATGGGTCAGCCGGTCGCCGAGACCCACGGCCTCGATCACCGTCTGGTACCAGTCGTCGTCGGGCTTTGTCCCTGCGATCGCGAGCGGGAGCAGGATGTTGTCCTCGGCATTCAGGGTCGGCACGAGGTTGAACGCCTGGAACACGAATCCGACCTGTTCCCTGCGAAGGATGGTCAGATCCTTGTCGGATAGCGATCCGAGTTCGGTGTCACCGAGGTGCACCGTGCCGGAATCGAGCGAGTCGAGGCCTGCCAGGCAGTGGAGGAGGGTCGACTTGCCGGAACCGGACGGTCCCATGTCTTAGAATTTGGTAAAAAATAGGCATCTATCAATCAATCTTGTTTCGGTTGAAAATAAACAAAACAGGAAGGCGATAAAATGGCCCAGAAGGATTATTACAAGAGTCTCGGCGTTGCCAAGGACGCCGACGCGGATGCAATTAAAAAGGCCTACCGCAAGCTGGCCATGAAATACCATCCGGACCACAGCGCCGGCGACAAGGCCAAAGAGGAAAAATTCAAGGAAATCAGCGAAGCCTATGCGGTGTTAAGCGACGCGGAAAAGCGCAAGCAGTATGACACCTATGGCTCGGAAGGCTTTCACCGGCAATTTTCCCAGGAAGATATTTTCCGGGGTTCCAATATCGAGGATATCTTGCGGGAATTCGGTTTCGGCGGGGCCTCGTTTTTTTCCGGGGGCCGGAAAGCCGGCGGCGGGGGCCGGAAGTTTTCGTTCAATCCGGAATCCCTGTTCGGCGGTGGCGGCGGTGGCCGCCAGTCCGCCCCGGTCAAGGGTCAGGACATG
>JAWOGV010000136.1:0-16766 GCA_046496605.1 Acidimicrobiia bacterium
TACTCATCTGCTACCTCAAATTCAGGATAATATTTTTTTACAGGCGTATTCCAATTTAACAACCCTTTTTCTACAAGTATAGAAGCGAGAACTCCTGTCATTGGTTTTGTGTTTGAACCTATTGGGAATAAAGTGTTTTCTGTTACAGGCTTTTTATTTTCGACATCTCTGTAGCCCAAACCACCCTTGTAAATTACATCTCCTTTATAGACGATAGCTATTCCCTCCTCACCCGGCCCGGCGAAGCAGCCGGACGCATAGCGCCATACCGGCACCGAGGACGACGAGGACGATAGAGAGCATCACGGTCAACTCGGCAACGGTGTAGATCGATGTGGTGCACGTCCCGAGGCCGTCCGGGCACAGCCCGAGACCCGTCCCGCCCGACACGAGGTCGACGAGCACGACGGCAGGGACCGCGGCGACGACGACCGTCACCGCGATGAGAACGCCGAGAGCGAAACGGACGAAGGCCACGGAACGAGGCTACCGAGGCGGCGGAATTGAAGAGGGTCCCCTACCGGTGTACGGTGCCTCACCCAGGAGATCAGGACGTGACACCCACTCCCCCGCCTTTCCACATCGAGACCTTCTCCGACGTCGAGCGCGCGACCCTCGAACCGTACTTCACCAATCTCGATCGTCCGGTGTTCGGGATACGGAACCTCCCGGAGGTCGTCAAAGGCGCCCTCTTCGCACGCTACAGCAGGTCGGACAAGTCGATACGACGCCTGTTCCTCGATGAGTTCGCCTCGGACCCCGACCTCGGAATCGACAGCATCGCCGGTGCAACCTCGGGCGGGGACCGCGTCGGCCTCGACCGCGCCGAGCAGCTCTACGACAGGGTCTTCACACAATACGGGGACGACTCCGTCGCGCAGCTCGGCGCGGCCCACGTCGCCGTCGAACAGGCATCGAACATCCTCACGAAGGTCCTCGAGTGGGGAAGGCTCGCGTCGTACCTCGAGCAATCGACCCGCTACATCTTCTATGACACCCGCCTCGGTGGCCGCTTCCGCTACGTGGTCCCCGCCGAGATCGCGGGGGCAGGGCTCGCTGACGAGTACACGACGACGATGGATCGGCTCTTCGAGACATACAGTGCGATCGTGGGCAGGCTCGTGGACCACTACGAGGGGCTCCACCCCCGTCAGGATGGCGATTCCGCCTTCGTGTGGAACTCGACCATCCGTGCGAAGGCGTGCGACGATGCCAGGGGCCTCCTTCCAGCGGCGACCTTGTCGAACGTCGGCGTGTTCGCCTCCGGGCAGGCGTATGAATCCCTCCTCCTCCGAATGGCTGCCCACCCGCTGAAGGAGGTGCAGTGGTGCGGATCGGAGATGCTTCGCGAGCTGCGCACGATGATCCCGTCGTTCATGAAGCGGGTCGACATTCCCGACAGGGGCGGTGCATGGACCGCATACCTCTCGGAGAATCGCAGCGCGATGGCGACATTGGCTGGAGGTCTGCCCTCCGACATCGGATCCGCGCCTGCGGTGACACTCGTCGACTACGACCGTGACGGGGAACGCAAGGTCGCCGCAGCGGCACTGTACGGTGCCTCCAACCTCCCGGAAGCCCGGATCCGAGAGCTGGTGGACGCGATGTCGGAGTCCGAGATCGACCAGATCTTCGATGCGTACGTCGGGATCCGCACGAATCGGCGGCACAAACCGGGGCGGGCGATGGAGCAGACCTTCTATCGCTTCGATGTCCTGTGCGACTACGGGATCTTCCGCGACCTCCAACGCCATCGGATGCTCACGATCGAGTGGCAGGACCTCAGCGTGGACCACGGCTACATCACACCACCCTCGGTCATCGACGTCGGGGCCGGATCGGAGTGGGACGGTGCCATGGATGATCTCGCGCGCTACCACGAGATGCTCTCATCGCGTACGTCGAGCTCTGTTGCCCAATATGCGATCCCGTTCGCGTTCAACATCCGCTTCGCCATGAACCTGAATGCACGCGAGGCGTTCCACATGCTCGAATTGCGAACCCAACAGGGTGGCCACCCCGACTATCGGAGGATCTGCCAGATCATGCACGATCAGATCCGTGACGTCGCCGGCCACCGCCGAATCGCCGAGGCCATGACCTTCGTGGACCATGAGGACTACGACCTCGCCCGCATCGAGACGGAGCGGAGGGCTGCCGCCAAGCGGGCAGACCTCGGGATCGACGACCCGTCAGCCTGAGAGGGGGATCCTGAGCACGAGGTCTCCCTCGTCGACGGTCCACGATGCGGAAGCGATCAACGAGTAGTCGAGGAAGTCCTTCTCCGCCGAGTCGATGAACGCCTTGCGGGCCTGACCCTCGAGAGGCGGCACGCCACGCTCCTTGACGGCCTCGGCCCGGTCAGCGAATCGCCTGAGGAAGTCGTCCATGTCCAGTTGCGCCACGATGTCTCCTTGCCCCTGCCGACTACGTCGCCCAAGGGTAGGCGAACACCTCGACCACGCGAACTAGCCTCGGTGTGATGTCCACGTGCGATCTCGTCTTCGTGTCAGGAAAGGGTGGCACCGGGAAGTCCGCCGTCTCCGCGGCGATCGCGATCGAACGCGCTCGCAGAGGTCAGCGGGTCCTCGCGATCGACATGGGCCAGAGCACGGGCCTCGCCGCACACCTCCACCATGCCGACCTCGGATACCACCCCGTCGAGACGAGGCCAGGCCTCTTCGCCATGGTCATGGACCGAGCGACCGGACTCGACGAGTACCTCAAACTCCAGCTGAGGGTGCCCCAGGGGGCGCCGACGAGGCAGATCGCGGGGGCACTCTCCGTGCTGGCCGACACGGCGCCGGGCGTCAGGGAGATCATCAGCATCGGAAAGCCGGTGTACGAGGTGTGGCGCGGAGTGTGGGACTCCGTCGTGGTGGATGCACCCTCGCTCGGGCAGTTCCAGTCGTACCTGCGCGCACCGGCGACGATCGCAGAGCTGGTACCGGGCGGCAATGTGAGGCGGCAGGCCGACAGGCTCTCGAGGACACTCGAGGATCCGTCGGTGACCACGGTCGTGTTCGTGTCCACGCCGTCCGAGCTTCCTGTGCGTGAGACGGTCGAGTCGATCGAGGTGCTGCTCGCCGAGGGCGTCTGCCCGCCCCCGACGGTCGTCCTGAACCGGTGGCTCGAAGCGAGCGGGATCGCAGCGTCACAGCTCGATGCGCTGCCCGCAGGTTCCGCACGCGACGCGGCGACACTCCAGGTGTCGATGGAGCTCGAGCAGAGCCTGTGGGCGGATGAGATCGACCACGACCTCGAGCTGCCATTCCTGCGAGGCGTGCTCACACCCGGCGAGGTCGCCGTTCAGCTCGCAGACGCGCTCGAGGCAACCCGATGACCCGCACCATCGTCGTGACCGGCGCGGGCGGTGTCGGCAAGACGACGCTGTCAGCTGCGATGGGTGTGGCACTCGCACGGACAGGGCTCAAGACGCTCGTGCTCACCATCGATCCCGCCAAACGGCTTGCGGACGCCCTCGGGGTGTCGATGCTCGGCGACGAGCCGACCCCCGTGACGACGGTCGAAGGCATGTGGGCAGCGATGCTCGACGTCTCCGCCAGCTGGGAGGCGATCATCCACCGCTACGCGGACCCTGACGTGGGAGATCGGCTCCTCGTCAACCCCTACTTCCGGGCGATCGCCGACCGCTTCCCGGCAGCCCAGGCGTACGCCGCCGGCGAACGAACGGCCGAGTACATCGAGTCCCGATCGTACGACGTGATCGTCGTCGATACGCCACCGTCTGGCGGCGGCATCGACTTCTTCCGTGCGCCGGCGACCACGGGCGACCTCGTCTCGGGAAAGCTCCTCAAGTGGCTCACGGGTTCCCATCTCCCGGGACGCAGCCTCCTCTACCGGTTCACGGCGAAGCCGATGCTTCGCGTCGCGGACACGATCCTCGGCGGACCGATGCTCTCGGACGTCGCCGACTTCCTGCTCGACCTCCGGACCATGTACGACGCCCTCTCCTCTCGTTCACGAACGATCGAGCGGTACCTTCGCGCGGCGACCACCGTCATTGCGACGACCGCCGATCCGACTCCCCTGCACGAGACCCATCGGTTCTTCCGGGAACTCGGGGACATCCGCATCGACCCTGCGATCATCTTGTTCAACCGAGCCCTTCCGAGTGTCTGGACCGAGGATGCCCAGCGTCCGTTGCGGGGTGTCGAAGACCCCGACCTGCGCGTCGCGGTCAGGACCAACCTGCGGGCGTGGGCATCGGAGGCACGTCGCCAGTCCGATGCCGTCGACGAGCTCGCCGCCCTGTACGACGTGCCGGTCTCAACCATCGCGTGGCGCTCTCCACCACCGACCACGGTCGAGGCCCTCGCCGCCATGATCGCGGAGAGCGGCGTGATGGGCCGCATCGCCGAGTCCTGACCTTCCCGCAACCCGAGCGTTGCCCTCAGAACACGCTCGATGGCCCGAAGAGCTCCTGAAGCTCGGCGAAGAGTGCTGATCGTGGATCGACGCGGTGTTCCTGCCCGACCCGCAACACCTTCTCACCCGTATCACCGTGCATGTGGATGTACACGGGGGCGGTGCCGGGATGGTTCGCCAGGACGTCCTTCAGCCGACCGACGACGGTCGGTGAGAGGCGCGAGGCCGGAACCCTCACACGAACGCTCCGATCGCTCGAGAGGTCTGGCTCCGACACGGACTGGACGATGAACTTCACATCGTCCCCACGATGATCGACCCTCCCGCGAAGCACGAGCACGGCGTCCTCACGGATCATGGGACCGTGCTCGGCAACCGTCTTCGGGAAAGCCACCGCCTCGACGGAACCCTGGAGGTCCTCGAGGACGAAATACACCATCGGTTGGCCCGCACGGGTGTAACGGCGATTCACCGAACCGACGACACCGGCGATCGTCGCCTGGGAGTGGTCCTCGCGATCCCAGAGTCCGGGAATGACGGTGTCGGTCATGCCCGTGAGCGCCTTCTCGACACCGAGCAGCGGGTGATCGGACACGTACAGCCCGAGCATCTCCTTCTCGAACGCCAGGCGCACCTTCTTGTCCCATTCGTGGTCAGGAACCGACGTCCCGACGGCGGTCGCGGTTGCCGTGGAGCCCCCGAACAGGCTGTACTGGCCGGCCTCCTCGGCGCGACGTCGATCGAGGGTTCCATCGACGATGGTGTGCGAGACCTCGAGCAATCCACGTCGCGAATACCCGAGCGAGTCGAACGCGCCTGCCTTGATCATCGACTCGATCGTCCGCTTGTTGAGGACCTGGATGTCCACCCTGTCGATGAAGTCGAAGAAGTCCTCGTACGGTCCGTTTCCGAGGCGTTCGGCCACGATGAGGTCCGTGACCGCTTCGCCGACGTTGCGCACGGCGGACAGGCCGAAGATGATCTGCCCGTCGTGGGCGAGGAAGTCCCGTTCCGACACGTTCACGCCCGGAACACGCACAGGGATCCCCATCATGCGGCACTCGTGCAGGTACGCGGCAGTCCTGTCCTTGTCACGTTTGACCGAGGTCAGGAGGGCCGCCATGTACTCAGCGGGGTAATGGGCCTTGAGCCATGCCGTCTGGTAGGCAACGAGCGCGTACGCCGCGGAGTGGCTCTTGTTGAAGCCATAGCCGGCGAAGTGCTCGATGAATCCGAACAGGTCGGTACCGAGCTGTTCGTCGTAGCCGTTCGCGACGCACCCTGCGACGAACTTGTTCTGCTGCTCCTTCATCAGGGCAGGGATCTTCTTGCCCATCGCCTTCCGGAGGCTGTCCGCGTCGACCATCGAGAAGCCGGCGATCCGCTCGGCGGTCTGCATCACCTGCTCCTGGTAGACCATGATCCCGTAGGTGTCGGACAGGACGGGCTCGAGGTCGGGATGGAGGTAGCCGACGGCAGCCTTGCCGTTCTTGCGATCGGCGTACTCGAGGTGCATGCCTGCTCCGAGGGCGCCGGGCCGGTAGAGCGCGTTGAGCGCGATCAGGTGCTCGAATCGGTCGGGCCCGAGGTTTCGCATGAGGGCACGCATCGGCCCACCCTCGAACTGGAAGACACCTACCGAGTCACCGCGCTGGAGCATCTGGTACACCGCAGGATCGTCGAGGGGCACCCCGTCGATGTCCGGCCGAACACCCGTATTGCGCTCGATCAGCTCGAGGGAACGCTCGATCGTCGAGAGGTTGCGGAGCCCGAGGAAGTCCATCTTGAGGAGCCCGAGCGCCTCGACCCCGTGCATCTCGTACTGCGTGACGATCTCCGCGTCCTCGCCCTTCTGCTGGGTGGGGACGATCGTCGTGAGCGGCTGTGGCGAGATCACGACGGCCGCAGCGTGGATCGAGTCCTGGCGCCGAAGCCCTTCGAGGCCACGCGCGGTCTCAATGATCTCGCGGGCGCCGTCCATCGTGTCGAGGAGCTCCCGGAGTCCGGATGCAGCCGAGTAATGGTCGCGGTCGATCGTCGACGCATCCCCTCCGGGGACCTCGAGGCACTGGTCGATCGTCGCGTCGTTGCCGAGGATGGCGGGGGGCATTGCTTTGGCGAGTTGGTCCCCGACCGAGTAGGGGTAGTCGAGCACCCTGGCGGCATCCCGGATTGCCTGCTTTCCCTTGATCGTCGAGAAGGTGATGATCTGCGCGACGTGATCCGAGCCGTACTTCTGGGCGCAGTAGGCGATCATCTCGGATCGGTACCGCTCGTCGAAGTCCATGTCGATGTCGGGCATCTCCTTGCGACCGGGGTTCAGGAAGCGTTCGAAGATCAGGCCGTAGGCGATGGGGTCGAGGTCCGTGATCCTGAGGCAGTACGCGACGATCGAACCCGCCGCACTGCCGCGACCCGGCCCGGTTCGGATCCCTCGCCGAGCGGCGTGGGCGATGAGGTCCCAGACGATCAGGAAGTACGCAGAGAACCCCATCTCCGAGATGACACGGAGTTCGTAGTCGATCCGATCCGACACGATGGCTTCCGGCGTCCCGTAGCGGGCATGGGCACCCTCGAGGACGAGATGCCTCAGGTACGAATCCTCGTCGTATCCGCTCGGCACCTCGAAGTTCGGAAGCAGGATCTGGTCGAACTCGATCTCCACACGCGCTCGTTCGGCGATCCAGAGTGTGTTGTCACACGCTCGCGGGAACTCGTCGGACGGGAACAGCTCCCGCATCTGGGCAGACGACTTGACGTAGAACTCCTGGGAGTGGAACTTGAAGCGCTTCTCCTCGGACTTCACCGATCCGGTCTGGATGCACAGGAGGGCATCGTGGGCATCGGCTTCGTCGGCCCTCGTGTAGTGCGAATCGTTCGTCGCCACCAGAGGTGCGTCGATGCGTCTCGAGATGTCGAGGAGATCCGCCATGATCCGCCGCTGTGCGGGGATGCCGTGGTCCTGGAGTTCGATGAAGAAGTTGTCCCTGCCGAAGATGTCCTGATACATCGCGGCAGCGGCGATCGCGGCCTCGACGTCGCGCTCCTGTCCCCTCTGGTCGTCGTCTGCCGGTTCATCGACGCCCAGCAGCTGTGGGACGTGGCCACCGAGGCACCCTGTGGTGGCGATCAGGCCCTCTGAGTAGGTGCTGAGGAGCTCCGCATCCATACGCGGCTTGTAGTAGTACCCGTCCCGATACGCGAGCGACGCGAGTTGCATGAGATTGCGGTATCCGGTCTCGTTCTCGGCGAGGATCGTCATGTGGTACCGGATGTCGTCACGGCGCGCGGGACGATCGAATCGGCTACCCGGCGTGAGGTACGCCTCGATGCCGATGATGGGGTTCACCCCGACGTCCCGGGCCGCCCTGTAGAAGTCCACGACGCCATAGAGCACACCGTGGTCAGTGATCGCAACGGCGGGCTGGCCGTCGGCTTCCACGGCTCTCACGAGGTCCTGCACACGAGCCGCCCCATCGAGCATCGAGAACTCGGTGTGGACATGAAGGTGGGCGAAGCTGTCGGCCAAACGGACCTCGATCGTCGAATACCATGCATGTAAGCATGTGGGGCGGCCTGTGCGTGCCCGCCGTCGTCGTGCCTGTCGCGCCCAGATCACCACCCGATCACGTGACCCGGCGGACCCCTAATGTTAGGGTGGCGCGAACACGCCCGACGAACATCGTTCACGCCCAACGATCGGTCCGCAACCCTCCAGGAGGATTCGTGAGCGTCATCGGAGTGCTCACCGCAGGTGGCGACTGCCCGGGACTCAATGCCGTCATCCGCGGCGTCGTGGGCAGGGCACTCGAGCGCGGCACGGAAGTCGTGGGTATCCGCGACGGGTGGGAAGGGCTCATGAACGACCGCACGATGAGCCTCGACCGCGACTCCGTACGGGGCATCCTCGGGCGCGGGGGAACGATGCTCGGAACGTCGAGGATGGACCCCTACGTGCACGGTGACGGCCTGTCGTCGTGCAGCTCGACGATTTCGCGAAACGGCATCGACAGGCTCGTCGTCATCGGCGGGGACGGCACGCTGCGATCTGCCAGCCAGCTCGCCGAAGAGGGCCTGAATGTGATCGGGGTACCGAAGACGATCGACAACGACATCAACGGAACCGACACCACCTTCGGATTCGCCACAGCCGTACAGATCGCGACCGAGGCGATCGACCGTTTGGCAACGACTGCCGAAGCGCACAACCGCGTCATCGTGGTCGAAGTGATGGGGCGAACGAAGGGATGGATCGCCACCTACGCGGGAATCGCGGGCGGTGCGGACTACGTGCTGATCCCGGAGTTCGCGTACGACCTCGAACAGGTCGCAGCGACGCTGCGAAAGCGTCACAGAACGGGTCACAGGTACTCGATCGTGGTCATTGCGGAGGGCATCGAGCCGCCAGCGGGGTACCAACCGCTCGATCTCAAGAAGGACGCCTTCGGGTTCGATCGCCTGGGCGGCGTGGGCTATCAGGTCGCCGACGCAATCGAGGACCTGACCGGTTTCGAGACCCGCGTGTCGATCCTCGGGCACATCCAGCGCGGCGGCACGCCTGCGGCCTCCGACCGCGTGCTCGCGACGCGGCTCGGCGTCGCGGCAGCGGACATGGCGATCGATGGCCTCACGAACGTGATGGCGGCTGTGAACGCCACCGAGATCGTGCCGGTACCCCTCGAGGAGGCAACCTCAGGGATCAGGGGCGTACCCGAGTCGCTCTATGCGACCGCCAGGACCTTCTTCGGCTGACGGCTGCGCCGCCGTCGACACCGACGGTCCCCCCATCGCCTCGCCGGCTATCGGGTTCCCATCGGAGGCGCCTTCTTGACGGTCGGTGCCTGGGCACGCGGCGTACGGGTGAGCTCCTCGAACGACGCTCGGATGGCCTCGCCGAGCGCTCGAGGTTCGGCGATCAGCGTCCGGTCCATGTTGATCCCGATGTCGACCCTGCCGTTGAGCGAGAACATCGCAACACCCGCCCCGTGGCTCTGCCACAGCGGGACGAGCGGATACGATGCCTGCATCTCACTCCCTGCGAGGTACATCGGGAATTGGGGTCCGGGAACGTTCGTGACCGTCATGTTGAACGGGCGAATGCCGCTCGCCAGGCGTGCGGCGAGGGAGACGATCGTCGCCGGTGCCCCCGTCGACACCGAGACCAGCGTCGAGGCGCCGAGGGCCTGGTCCGTCTCCTTGAGGTTCTCGGTTGCTTCCGTGACCGCTTTGATCCGCGCTCCCGGATCGGGCTCGCCGACCGGCAGGCTCATCAACCACATCGCGACCTTGTTCCCGAGGGTTCCCATCTCCGTCTCGGATCGCACCGACACGGGGGCCATGATCCGAAACTCGGTCGCGGCGACCTCCTCATCGGTCATCCCTCCCTCGGTCAGGAGGTAGCGGCGCACGCCTCCCGCGACGATGGCGAGCATCACATCGTTCACCGTTGCCCCGTGCTCGTTCTTGATCGACTTCACGTCGGCGAGGGGCAGGTCGACCCAATCGAACCACCGGGCGGGCCCAATGGGACCGTTCAGAGGGGTATGACCGGTCTGTGTCAGCCATCCTGAAGACAGCGACGCCCCGACGGCACGGACGCGTCGCCCGAGATCGTTGCGCACTGCGTCGATGTCCGACACGATCGACGAGAGGTCAGAGACGCTCGCAAGGACGGTTGAGAGGGTTCGCGAGATCTCCTTCACGGCGAGCTCGGTCCCGTTCGGGGCAGGTCGAGGCTTCCACGGCACAGCCGGCGTCACCTGCACGTCCGGAGCGAAGTCGAGGATGACCGCCATGAGGTCGATGCCCGAGATCCCGTCGATCATGCAGTGGTGGATCTTGCCGACGACGGCGAACCCACCGCCTTCGATTCCCTCGACGATGTTCAGCTCCCACAGCGGACGGGTTCGATCGAGCTGCTGGGACATCAGCCTTCCGACGAGTGCCTTGAGTTGATCCTCGCTCCCGGGGTTGGGAAGGGCCGTGTGGCGGACGTGGTAGTCGAGATGGAAATGCTCGTCATCGACCCACACGGGATGGCCCTCGATCGGCACCGTCGCGATCCGTTGGCGATATCGCGGTATCGCATCGAGCCGCGAGGCGATCAGGTCGCGAATGAAGCCGATGTCGACGCCGTCGGGGGTGCTATGGGGTCCCGGCCCGAAGATCGCAACGGCACCGACGTGCATGTGCGTCGAGCGCGATTCCAGGGCGAGAAACGACGCGTCGAGATTCGAGAGGCGTTCATAGTGGGCGGTCATGGCAGCTCCTCGGCGATGTCGTCGATCGAGCCGCGTGTGGGCGGTCCGATGCGCGCAAGACTATCGACGAGATCTGCGGGAAGCTCCGCCGTCACGTCGACGACGCGTTCCGAGAAGGGGTGGTCGAAGACCAGCCGGTGGGCATGGAGCCACGGTCTCCCGGGATCGGCATCCCCACCCGAACGACCGTAGGACGGATCCCCGACGATGGGATGGTCGATCGCTTTCATGTGGACCCGGATCTGGTGGGTCCTGCCCGTCTCGAGGGCGACGTACACCAGTGACAGATCGCGATCCACCCAGGTTGCGAGCCTGCGGTAGTGCGTGATCGACTTCCTGCCCGCGCGATCGATCGCCATCCTGGTCGGATTCGAGGGATCGCGCCCGATGGGTGCCTCGATCGTCCCCCTCGCGGAATCGAAGGCACCGAAGACGAGCGCGAGGTATCGACGGGACACCTGTCTGGACCGCATCAGGCTGGTGAGCGCATCGTGGGCACGGTGCGTCCTCGCGACCACGAGCAATCCGGATGTGTCCCTGTCGAGTCGATGCACGATGCCCCACCTTCCGTCGACACCGACTCCGACGATCTCGGGATAGCGTGCGATCAATCCATGGACGAGCGACGGCGCAGCCCTGTCGGAGGGGGGATGGACGACGACTCCGACGGGTTTGTCCACGACGACGAGATCGCCGTCCTCGTACACGACGGAGAACGGTATCGAGGGGTCCGGTACGAGGCCGACGGCCCTCACGACCTGCTCGACCTCCATCTCGTCTCCTCGGGCCACACGCTGTCCCGGCTTGACGGGGTGGCCTGCCATGGACACCCTTCCCTCATCGAAGGCACCACGGCTCTCCGATCGGGCGATGCCCAGGATCACGGCGATCACCTTGTCCGCCCGTTCACCATCGAGCTCCGCAGGGACGACGATGGACGTCATCGGCGTCGGACGAAGGTCGCGATCAGAAGGAGCACGACGCCGACATTGATCGCTGCATCGGCCACGTTGAAGGTTGCGAAGAATGAGAAGTCGACGAAATCGACGACCGCTCCGTCGAGGAGCCCATCCCCGCGGAACACCCGGTCGAGCAGGTTGCCGACTGCCCCGCCGAGCACGAGTCCGAGGGCGACCGCCTCGACGCGTCGCGATGCCTCGCCGAGGATGTAGACGATCAGGCCGATCACACCGAAGGCGACGATGGCGAGGGCTGGCCCTGCATTGGACAGGATCGAGAAGGATGCACCCGTGTTGAACAGGAGGCGGAGCTGGAGGAAGTCCTCGATGAGGACGATGGGGCCATCGGCCAGCTCCTTGAGCGCCCACCACTTGGTGACCTGATCGACGATGACGACGACACCCGCCACCAGAAGGGCGAGCAGCCTGTTGCTCAGATGCGGTTCGCCGCTTCCACGGTCGTCGTCGCGTATGGCAGGGCGTCCAGCCGAGCCAGCGGAATCGGTTCGCCCGTTACTTCGCATGTTCCGTAGAGACCCTTCTGCATGCGATCCTGTGCATGTTTGACACGTTCGAGCAGACCGCGGGCATTCTGGACCATGGCAATGTCCATCTCCATCTCGACTTCGATGGCGCCGCCATCCACGTTGTCGGGATCGGCGCTGCGGTCGGCCGATGCTTCGGAGAGCTTGCTCTCCTCGCGCTCCCGTTCGTGCTGGTCGATGATCCGCTCGAGGCGTTCGCGCTCTTCCGCGAGCTTGCGGCGGAGACGATCGAGCGTCGAATCTGAGAGTTGCCTGGCCATGTCTCCTCCTGCTGGCGGGGGGAATGTAGCACCGTCACGAAGTTTTCGGCGGTCCGAGAAGCGCGCGCCGGACGGTACCGATGTCGGCACCATGGAGTTCCACGGTCTTTGCGCGTGCCGTGCGCCCTGCCACCACACTCGCCGTGCGCACGCCACAGGCTTGTGCGAGAAGGTCGCACACCGCTTCGTTCGCCCGCAGTCGCTCCGGGGGAACCGTCACGCGCACCTTGATCCGATCCCCGTGGGGACCGACGATCTCCGCGGTGCTTGCGTTCGGCTGGACGAGGACGTCCACGACGACCCCCGTCTTCGTCGGCCTGATCGCAGATGACACGGCCCGACGATAGGCCCCACGGCTCGATGTCGGTCGGCGGCGCGCTAATCTCCCAGGGCGCGACGACGAGGACGAATCCCCTCCGACGCCAGGTGGACAGCGAGGCGGTGCCGGTGAGAGGCCGCTACCTGCGAAGGGGAGCATCACCTCCGAGCTACGGGAAGAAACTGACGGCAGTGGGTGCCATCGGGAGTAGAACCCGTCGGTCAGCCCACGAAACGGGTCAATGGAGCGGCCAGGTGAAATCTGGCAAGCCGGGTGGTACCGCGGGTCCCCCGTCCCGGCACCGACAGGTGACGAGATTGAGGACGAGGCCGTGACAGAGACCAGCTTTCCCCGAGTCGATTCCGCCGTCGACTTCCCTGCGCTCGACGCACGGATCCTGTCGTTCTGGGAGTCCATCGACGCCTTTGCGAGGTCTGTCGAGCTTCGCAGCCCCGAAACCGAGTACACCTTCTACGACGGCCCTCCCTTCGCCACGGGATCGATGCACTACGGGCACATCCTCCAGGGCGTGGTCAAGGACATCGTGCCGCGGTACTGGACCATGCGCGGACACCGCGTCGAGAGGCGGTTCGGGTGGGACACACATGGCCTCCCTGTCGAGATGGAGGTCGAGAAGCAGCTCAACGTGTCGGGCCCACGCCAGATCCAGGCGCTCGGGATCGACGTGTTCAACGAAGCCTGCCGCGCGATGGTGAATACGACGACCGAGGACTGGTACGAGATCACCGGGCGAATCGGACGGTGGGTCGACTTCGAGGACGACTACAAGACCATGGACGTCGATTTCATGGAGAGCGTCTGGTGGGTCTTCGGACAGCTGTGGGAGCGTGGCCTCGTCTATCGGGACTTCAAGGTCCTCCCGTACTCGTACGGTGCGACGACCCCGCTGTCGAATTTCGAGGCGAACCTCGACTACCGCGATGTGGACGATCCTGCGATCACCGTGGCCGTCGAGGTCCTCGAAGGGGAAGGCCCCGCCTTCGCCGGCGATCGACTGCTCTTTTGGACCACCACTCCGTGGACCGTGCCTGCGAACCTGGCGATCGCCGTCGGCTCGCACATCGAATACGCACGCGTCCGTTCCGGGGAACTCGTCTACTGGACCGCCACCGAGCTCGTCGAACGGATCTTCGGCGACGACGCCGCCTTGGAAGGCACCGCGATGGGGTCGGACCTCATCGGCACCCGATATCGGCCACCGTTTCCCTACTTCGCTGACAGGGCCGCAGAGGGCGCATTCGTCGTGATTCACTCGCCCGACGTGACGACCGACGAGGGAACGGGTCTCGTCCACATGGCCCCTGCATACGGTGAGGCCGACTTCCGCGCCCTCGCCGAGGCGGCGATCGACGTCCTCGTGGATCCCGTCGATGCCGAGGCGCGCTTCACCGACGATGTACCCGAAGTGGCGGGACTGAACGTCAAGGACGCCGATGCACCCCTGATGGCCCTGCTCGCCGATTCCGGGGCCCTCTTCGCTCGGGCCACGATCAACCACTCGTATCCGTTCTGCTGGCGCACGGGCACACCACTGATCTACAAGGCGATCCCGACATGGTTCGTCGCAGTCGAGCAGTTCAGGGATCGCATGGTCGAGATCAACAGGGGGATCCGATGGGTCCCCGAGGCGATCGGCGCGAACCGCTTCGGGAACTGGCTCGAGGGTGCCAGGGATTGGGCGATCAGCCGGAACCGTTACTGGGGCTCGGCCATCCCGGTGTGGGTGTGCGACGAGGAAGGTCACATGAGGGCCGTGTCGTCGCGCGCCGAACTGGCCGAGCTGTCCGGTTCACACCTCGACGATCTGCACAAGCACTTCGTCGACGCCGTCACGTGGACCTGTGACGAGTGCGCGGGCACGATGCGCCGGGTTCCCGAGGTGCTCGATTGCTGGTTCGAGAGCGGATCGATGCCGTTCGCCCAGATCCACTACCCGTTCGAGAACGTCGAGCGATTCGAGCAGCGATTCCCTGCGGATTTCATCGCGGAGGGGCTCGACCAGACACGCGGTTGGTTCTACACCCTCCTCGTGCTCTCGACCGCGATCCGTGACGAGGCGCCGTTCCAGAACTGTGTGGTGACAGGGATGATCCTCGCGGAGGACGGCCGGAAGATGTCGAAGTCGCTCCGGAATTATCCGGATCCGACGCATGTGCTCGACCAGTTCGGGGCGGACGCCCTCCGCGCCTACCTGATCAACTCGCCCGTCGTTCGAGGTGAGCCCCTCAGGTTCTCGGAGGCAGGCGTGCGCGAAGTCGTTCGCACGGTTCTCCTGCCGCTGTGGAACTCGTACTCGTTCTTCACCACCTACGCAACGGCGGACGGCCTGAGTGCACGAGACCTCGAGAACGCGCCTGCGCTTCGCGATCGTCCCGAGATCGACCGATGGATCGTGTCGATGATCCAGAGCCTCATCTCCGATGTCAACAGGGAGATGGAGGCGTATCGACTCTACGCCGTCATCCCTCGTGTGATCGGGTTCGTGGAGCACCTCACGAACTGGTACATCCGCAGGAGCCGACGCCGGTTCTGGACACATCGCGGCATCGAGGACGACCTCGACAAGCTCTCCGCCTTCGCAACGCTCTATGAGGTGCTCACGACGTTCGCCACCGTCGCGGCGCCCGTGCTGCCGTTCGTGACGGAGGAGATCTACCAGGGACTCGTTCGATCCATCGATTCCGGGGCTCCCGGGAGCATCCATCACACGGACTACCCCGAGGCGATCCCGTCCTCCATCGACGCCGACCTCGAGGTCGCCATGTCGACCGTTCGCACCGTTGTCAATCTCGGGCGCACCCTGCGCAAACGTGAGGGGCTCCGCACCCGCCAGCCCTTGCACCTCGTGACCGTGGTCACGAGGTCGGCGTCCGAGCGTGCGGCGATCACGAGCCACGCCGACCTCATCGCGGAGGAGCTCAACGTCCACGCCGTCGAGGTCCACGCAGACGAAGGGGGCCTCGTCGATCTCGGGGCCCGACCGAACTTCAGGGTCCTCGGGCCGCGATTCGGCAACCTCATGGACACGATCTCGGAGGCCATCGCCAGGCTCGATCAGGGCACCCTCGGTTCGATGCTCGACGGGGTCCCGGAAACGGTGACCGGATACGGTCTCGTCGCCGAGGATCTCGTGATCAGCCGCACCGCACGCGAGGGGACCGTCGTCGCCACGGAGGGCTCGCTGTCCGTTGCCCTCGATACGATGCTCGACGACGATCTGCGCATCGAGGGCGTGGCGCGCGAGATCGTCAACAGGCTGCAGTCGGCGCGCCGCGACCTGGACCTCGATGTGGTCGATCGGATCGTCGTCCGATGGGACTCCGACGACGAGGACGTGATCGCATCGTTCGGGCTGTACGCCGACCTCATCGCTTCCGAGGTCCTGGCGATCGGCATCGAGCGGGGTGGGACGGAGGGCGACGCCGTAGAGCTCGCGGGTTCGTCCATGACGTTCACGGTGCGCAGGGCACCGGGCATGCCGTGAATCCGGTCAGCCCGGAAGCACCGCAGCGAGTATCTGCAATCCGAAGATCAGGATCAGGGGCGAGAGGTCCAGCGCAGCTCCTCCGACACGCACCGGCGGCACGACAGCCCTGATCGGACGCAGGATCGGCTCGATCATGCGCGACAGGAGCTCGTAGAGCCGTCGGATCGGATGGTCGAACGGGATGCGCCCGAACACCACGATGTAGGACAGCACGATCCACACCAGGAGGGCAAGCGAAACGAGCTGGACCAATGAGCGAAGGATTCCCACGTCAGTGCGCTGATCCGTAGAGTCCGAGCGCGGACAGTCGATCCTGCTCAGCCATTCCGATGCTCACACCACCCGGGGTCACGAGGATCACGCCCTGTGAGGTCTTGGACATCCTCCCATCGAGTGCGTACGTCAATCCGGAGGCGAAGTCGACGAGTCGTCTCACCATCTCGGGTTCGGTGCCGCGGAGGTCCAGGACGACGCTCCTGCCCGAACGGATCGCATCTGCGAGGGCCTGGGCGTCGGAGAAGTTCCG
>JAWOGV010000270.1:0-11943 GCA_046496605.1 Acidimicrobiia bacterium
CACCCTGTCGTCCTGTCGAATCTCCAGCAACCCCACACCTCGACGAGCCCGCAGGGCTAGCTGTCCGGTTGCGAGCCGGCGGATGCGCACCTGCATGGAGCGCGTTAGCCTGCTGGGGAGCGACCACGAGGACAATGGCCCAGATCCAGGACATACCGAGGCTCACCGCAGAGTTCATCGATCTCGCAAAGGCCTACCTGCTCCAAGAGACCGTCGAACCTGCCAAAAGGCTCGGACACTTCGCCGGATTCTCGGTCGGCGCCACGGCGCTGTGGGCGATCGGTCTCGTCCTCCTCTCGGTGGCGGGACTGCGCGCACTCGTCGACGCCCTGCCGGACGGCGCCTATTGGGAGGGCCTTGCGTATGTCATCACATCACTGGTACTCGTGGGCTTCCTCGCGCTCGTCATCAAACTCGTTCCCGAACGCGGCGTCCACGACGCGCCGGGGGCGCCCTCCCGTGAGGAGCTGAACCCATGACCCAGATCGACAAGGCGGATCTCGAGGCGAAGCTCGCCGAGATCGAGGGAGTCGTCACGGACGTCGGTTCCGAGGCCCGTTCCAACGCGCGCATGGTCGTCGTCGGAGTGGCCGTCGTCGTCGGCCTCGTTGCGTTCGCGGTGTGGCGCTCACGTCGATCGAGGGTCAGGGTCGAGGTGTACAAGCTGTGACGCCACCGGCCGCGCTCCCTGTACAGGCCGTGACGCCACCGGCTGTGCATGTCGCACGCCGGATGTCCCCGCCGGTCGGGTACATGGCACGCCGATGGTGGTGGTCGAAGTGGCACCCGATCGTGCGACTGGGCTGGTCGATCACCCGTGAGAACCCTTCGGGTACGGCCCCACGGACGTACATCGGCCTGGGCCTCATCACCGCGGGCCTGATACTGGGTTCTCACCGGCGCCGCCGCGTCTACCGCACCATCGTGCCCGCCGGTGATGAGATCCGCATCAGGGTCGTCCCCGCGGGCGACCGTCGTCGGTGAGCTGACCCATGGCCCAGAACCGCAACCGATGGGTCAAGGTGGTCATCTGGGTCGTCGTGGCGATGATGGTCCTCACCCTCATGGCGGCGCTGTTCCCGGCGCTCAGCTGATGGGCGGGGGACCGTTCCGCAGCGGCGAGCTCTGCCTCCTCTACGACTCGAAGGGCCGTCAGCACCTCACCGAACTCGCGGCTGGACGGGCATTCCATTACGACCGCGGCTCGCTGTCCCATGATGTCGTCATCGGCGCCCTCGAAGGATCGACACTCCGTTCGAGCAACGGATCGCCGCTCGTGGCCGTACGTCCCCGCTACGCCGACTACGTCCTCAACATGAAGCGCGGCGCCGCCGTGATGTACCCGAAGGACGTGGCGGCGATGATCATGTGGGCGGACGTCGGTCCCGGCATGACCGTCCTCGAGGCCGGAACGGGCTCGGGGGCGCTCACCATGGCCGCAGCGCGGGCCGTCGGCGGGTCAGGCGCCGTGGTCACCGTCGAACGACGAGACGATCACGCCATCCATGCCCGACGTCTGATCGAGGCGCTCGGCGACGCGGTGCCGCCCGTGATCGAGTACCGGGCCGGGGACGTCGCCGATCACCTCGCAGAGGTCCGGCCCGATCGCGTCCTCCTCGACGTCCCGGAGCCGTGGACCATCGTGCCTGTGGCCGCAGAGCACCTCGGCGGTGGTGCAGTCCTCGCGTGCTACCTGCCCACGGTGCCCCAGGTCCAGACGGTACGTGAGGCGATGGACGATGCAGGGGTGTTCTTCGAGATCGACACCTTCGAGGTCCTGATGCGCCATTGGACGATCGACGGGCGATCGGTACGACCGGATCATCGCATGATCGGCCATACCGGTTTCATCACCGTGGGACGCATACGGCGAAGGGTCCCGATCGACGACACCGATGACCTGTCATGAAGACGCGGTGCGAAAGCGGTCCACGCCCTACACTCGAATCGAGGTCGACTCGGACGTTCCAGGCGGAGGAGGTCTTCGGTGTCCGACAGAGAACGCGATGAGCTCGCTGCCACCATCACCGTCCTCGAGGATGAGGTCGCCGTCCTGCGCCGCCGTCTCCAGGACGCCCCGAGACGCGTTCGCCTGCTCGAGGAGCGACTCCTCGACAGCAGGAACCTGCTTGCACAGGCGTCCAGCCAGAACGAGAAGCTGACCACCGCGCTCGCCGAGACCAGGGAGCAACTCGCCCTCCTCCGGGAGGAGGTGGAGAAGCTGACGGCACCCCCGAACCCGTTCGGCACCGTCATCCAGATGAACCCCGATGGCACGGTCGACATCGTGTCCTCTGGCCGGAAACTCCGGGTCGCCGTGGAGCCGACCGTCGAGATCAAAGAGCTCGAAGCCGGCCAGGAAGTGATCCTCAACGAGGCCTTCAACATCGTCGATGTTCGCCACTTCGATCCCAACGGCGAGGTCGTGACCGTCAAGGAGGCACTCGGGGATGGCCGCCTCATCGTTCTCGGACGCGCCGACGAGGAACGAGTCGTGACGATCGGATTCCCTGCGGCGGACCTCCGCCTCCGTGCGGGGGACCATGTTCGCCTCGAGCCGAAGACAGGAATGGTCCTCGAGAAACTCGAACGCCCCGAGGTCGAGGAACTGGTCCTCGAGGAAGTCCCCGACATCACCTATGCCGACATCGGTGGGCTGGACGAGCAGATCGAGATCATCCAGGATGCCGTCGAGCTGCCATATCTCCACCGGGAGCGGTTCGCCGAGTACGCTCTCGCCGCCCCCAAGGGTGTCCTGCTGTACGGGCCTCCCGGATGCGGCAAGACGCTGATCGCAAAGGCCGTGGCGAACGCCCTCGCAAGGGCCGTCTCCGAGTCGACGGGAACGGGGGACTCGCGCTCGTACTTCCTCAACATCAAGGGTCCCGAGCTGCTCAACAAGTACGTCGGCGAGACCGAACGCCAGATTCGCCTGATCTTCCAGCGGGCGAAGGAGAAGTCGGACGAGGGCGTTCCCGTGATCGTGTTCTTCGACGAGATGGACTCCCTGTTCCGCACACGCGGGACGGGAGTTTCGTCCGATGTCGAGTCCACCATCGTCCCTCAGCTCCTGAGCGAGCTCGATGGCGTCGAGTCCCTCAAGAACGTCATCGTGATCGGTGCGTCGAACCGCGAGGACCTCATCGACCCGGCCATCCTCCGGCCTGGTCGGCTGGACGTCAAGATCAAGATCGACAGGCCCGGCGTCGATGCAGCAAGGCGGATCTTCGACATCTACCTCGACAGCGGGTTGCCGTTCGATCGGGAGGAGCTCTCCGAGCACGGATCGATCGAGGCATTCCTCCGACACGCCGTCGACGCCGTCACGGATGCGATGTACGCGGAAGGTCCCGAGAATCGATTCCTCGAGGTCACCTATGCCAGCGGAGATCGCGAGGAGCTCTACTTCAAGGACTTCGCATCGGGCGCGATGATCGAGAACATCGTGCGGCGGGCAAAGAAGGACGCGATCAAGCGGGAGATCGCCGGTGGTCCCAAGGGCCTGCGAACGGCTGATCTGCTCGGTGCGGTCACCCAGGAGTTCAAGGAACACGAAGATCTCCCGAACACCACGAACCCCGATGACTGGGCACGGATCTCGGGCAAGAAGGGTGAGCGGATCGTCTATGTGAGGACCCTCATCGAGGGCGACTCAGACCAACGGGCCATCGAGGCCATGTCGCCAGGGCAGTACCTCTGATCGTGGACCAGACACGCGTCCTGGGTACCGAGGTCGAGTACGGCATCACCGTCGTCGGTGAGGCGACGTTCAACCCCGTCACCGCATCGGCCGCGGTCGTGAACGGGTACCAGCACGGGGCAGATCGAATCCGCTGGTCCTACGACGAGGAGAGCCCCGGTCGGGACGCCCGTGGATTCACCTTCGGCGAGATCCCAGCCGACGAGATGGACTCCGGACTCGTGAACTCGGTGCTCCACAATGGCGCACGCCTGTACGTCGATCATGCCCACCCCGAGTACTCGACACCCGAGTGTGGCGATCCGCTCGAGGCGGCCCTCCACGACAAGGCCGGTGAGGTGGTCATGCATCGCGCTGCGGTTGCCGCATCTGCATACCTGCCGGAGGGCTCGCGCATCGTCCTCCACAAGAACAACTCGGACGGAAAGGGGAACTCCTACGGCGCCCACGAGAACTACCTGATCAGCCGGACGGTCCCGTTCGGGGCCCTCACCCGCCATGTGACGGCGTTCTTGGTGTCACGACAGATCCTCACAGGGTCCGGCAAGGTCGGAGCCGAGCACGGACGGCACGACGTTCCATTCCAGCTCACACAGAGGGCTGACTTCTTCGAAGAGGAGATCGGCCTCGAGACGACACTGAAACGACCCATCGTCAACACCCGCGACGAGCCGCACGCCGATCCCGGCAAATACCGAAGGCTCCATGTCATCTTCGGTGATGCGAACCTGTCGGAGATCCAGACGTTCGTGAAGCTCGGCTCCCTGGCCCTGTTCCTCCACGCACTCGAGGAGGGTGCGCTCGGGGATCCGTTCGTGCTCGAGGACCCCGTGTCAGCCGTGACCGCGGTCAGCCATGACCGGTCCCTCACCACACCCCTCACCCTCAAGGACGGGCGGATGATGACCGCGCTCGAGGTGCAGCGTGAGTACTTCGCCATCCTCGAGGAGTTCGCATCCGAGACGTCCGTGAACCCCGTCTACAAGCAGGTCCTTCGCGAGTGGGGGCGACTGCTCACCGACCTCGAGGCCGGGTACGCAGCCGTTGCCGATCGCCTCGACTGGGCTGGCAAGCTCGTGATGTTGGAGGCCTATCGCGAACGCGACGGACTCGACTGGACGAGCCCCAAGATGAAGATGCTCGACCTCCAGTATCACGACATCGACCCGGTGAAGGGCCTCTACCACAGACTCGTGCGCGCAGGCGTGATCAGGACCCTCTTCGGTGTCGATGAGGTCGACCATGCCACCACGCACCCTCCCGAGTCGACGCGGGCGTGGTTCCGCGGTGAATCACTCCGCCGATACGGCTCGGCTGTCGTCGCGGCGAACTGGGACTCCCTCGTGTTCGACACCGGGGCGTCCACCCTGGTCCGCGTTCCTATGATGGAGCCTGCGCGGGGCACGAGATCCCTCGTCGAGAACCTCTTCGACTCGAGCCCGGACGCTGCAACCCTGATCGACAACCTCGGAGGCGATGATGACTGAACGGGAACGAGCCCGCGAACGGGAAGGCCGCGAGGAGGAGGTCGCCGACGGGTCCCCGACCGCCCGCGGTGAGGACGTTGCAGGGAAGATCGATGACCTCCTCGACGAGATCGACTCGGTCCTCGAGGAGAATGCGGAGGAGTTCGTCAAGAACTACGTCCAGAAGGGCGGGGAGTGAACGCTGCGAGCGGGACAGGCCCACTCCGCATCGGGGAACCCATCCTTGACGCATCCTTCCTCTCGGTGCTCGAACACCGGGGATTCCAGCCGCGGTGGGAGCCGGGAGCCGATCACACCATCGACATCCCCAAGGCGACGACGGTGCTCGCCCTGACATGGTCAGGTGGCGTCGTCATGGCAGGTGATCGTCGGGCCACGGCGGGGAACCTCATCGCCCACAGGCGCGTCCGGAAGGTGTATCCGGCGGACGATCTCTCTGCCGTCGCGATCTCGGGAACCGCGGGGATGGCCCTCGAGCTGATCAAACTCTTCCAGACCGAGCTCGAGCATTACGAGAAGATCGAGGGTTCCCGCTTGTCCCTCGACGGCAAGGCGAACTTCCTCGCCAGGATGGTCAGGGGGAACCTCGCCCTCGCCTTCCAAGGATTGGTCGTGATCCCGCTCTTCTGCGGGTACGACGACGTCCTCGGCAGGGGTCGGCTGTTCAGCTTCGACGTTGTCGGCGGCCAATACGACGAGTTGCACTACGCGACGACGGGGTCGGGGGGGAGCGAGGCCCGCAGCTTCCTCAAGGGGGCGTGGCGCGAGGATCTCGATGAGCAATCCGCGATGCTGATCGCCATCGAGGCACTCGTGTCCGCTGCCGAGGAGGATGCCGCCACAGGCGGACCTGATCCCAGGCGCGGCATCTACCCGAACGTCATCACGGTCACATCGAGTGGGATGCGCGAGCTCACCGACGACGAGCTCGCACCGATGGTGGAAACCGTATTGGAACGCCGCCCATGATGCCCTTCTACGTTCCGCCGGAACAGCTCGTCAAGGATCGGGCCGACTTCGCTCGCAAGGGGATCAGCCGCGGACGCCCGATCGTCGTCGTGCAGCTGGAATCCGGCATCCTCCTGATCGGCGAGAACTCGTCACCGTCGCTTCGCAAGATCGGTGAGATCTACGACCGGATCGCGTTCGCCGGCGTCGGTCGCTTCAACGAGTTCGAGACGCTGCGCGTCGCGGGGGTGCGCTACGCCGATCTCAAGGGCTACAGCTACGCCCGTGCGGATGTGACGGCCAAAGGGCTCGCGAATGCATACAGCCAGACGCTCGGACAGATCTTCTCGCATGAGGTCAAGCCGTACGAGGTCGACATCGTGATCGCCGAGGTCGGTGCGGTCGTCGCTGAGGACGTGCTGTTCCGGATCCAGTTCGACGGAACGCTGCGCGATGCGGAGGGGATTGCGGTTCTGGGTGCCGAGGAGGAGGAGATCACACGTCAACTCGGTGAGCCCTGGGACAGCTCCGTACCCCTTACCGAGGCACTCGCGGCCACCTGTACCGCGATCGAGGCGGCAACCGATCGCGAGATCGCTCCCGAGACGTGGGAAACGGGATTCCTCCAGCGCGACGCGAAGCGCAGGGCATTCCGCAGATTGACCACGGATGAGATCGTCGCCTCGCGCGCCTGAGTGCAGAGCGTGAACGGATCCGGGTTCTGAGGGTACGCTGGCTGTGTGCAGAGACGGATCTTCGGCATCGAGAACGAATACGGCGTCACCTGCGTGCTGCGTGGCCAGCGAAGGCTGTCGCCGGACGAGGTCGCCCGGTACCTGTTCCGCCGCGTCGTGAGTTGGGGGCGATCGTCCAATGTCTTCCTCGAGAACGGAGCACGGCTCTACCTCGATGTCGGGAGCCACCCCGAGTACGCAACCCCGGAATGTGACAGCATCCTCGACGTCGTCGCCCACGACCGCGCCGGTGAACGAATCCTCGAAGGACTCGTCGAGTCCGCTGAGCAGAGGCTCGCGGAGGAGGGAATCCGCGGTCAGATCTACCTCTACCGCAACAACACCGACTCTGCAGGCAATTCGTACGGATGCCATGAGAACTACCTGATCCAGCGCTCGACCGACTTCCAGCGCATGATCGACACGCTCATTCCGTTCCTCGTCACGCGCCAGATCTGGGCAGGCGCGGGGAAGCTGCTCCAGACATCGCGAGGGACCGTGTTCTCCCTCGCCCAACGGGCCGAGCACATCTGGGAGGGGAGTTCGTCCGCGACGACACGGAGCCGACCGATCATCAACACGCGCGACGAACCCCATGCAGATGCCGAGCGATACCGGAGACTCCACGTCATCGCCGGTGACTCGAACATGTCCGAGTACGCGACGTACACGAAGATCGGATCGATGGTCGCCCTGCTCCAGATGCTCGAGGACGAGGTGGTGTTCCGCGACCTGAGCCTGGAGAACCCGATCAGGGCAATCCGGGAGATCAGCCACGACATGACGTGCAGACGGAAGATCCGCCTCGCGAACGGGCGCGAGCTGAGTGCACTCGACATCCAATGGGAGTACCTGGAACGTGTGATGCGCTACATGCGATCATCGTCGTTCAGCCCGGAGGTCGAGCGCGCCGTCGGCATGTGGGAGCACATGCTGACGGGACTCGAGAAGGATCCCCTCACCTTGAACCGAGAAGTGGACTGGGTAGCGAAGTACCACCTCATCGAGCGATACAAGGTGCGCCACGCCCTCCCGTTCTCGAGCGCACGGCTCGCACTCATCGACCTCAACTACCACGACGTCAACCGTCGCCGGGGCCTGTTCTACACCCTCGAACGAGCGGGACTCGTCGACAGGCTGGTCACCGACGAGGCGATCACGACGGCGATGACCACACCCCCGGCGACGACGCGGGCTCGCCTGCGGGGCGAGTTCATTCGCGCAGCGAAGGCGAAGCGGCGCGACTTCACCGTGGACTGGGTCCACCTCAAGCTCAACGACCAGGCGCAGCGGACCGTCCTGTGCAAGGATCCGTTCAAGGCATACGACGAACGCGTCGACAGGCTCATCGCGACGCTCTGAGTCCGGCCCTCCCGCACCACACCATCGGTTGTCGTCGACCGGTCGTCATCCGATACGTCCACTCCCGGACTCCTTCCGATCCCCGCCCGCGCGGTTTACGCTTGCCACGTGCAGAAGGTCATCGAACGGATCCTGAATCTCCTCGCGTTCCTCCTCACGGCGGGGAGACCGGTGACCGCTGATGAGATCCGCCACACCGTCAAAGGGTACGACCAGCCCTCCGACGAGGCATTCCGGCGAACGTTCGAGCGGGACAAGGACCTCCTCAGGACGCTCGGCGTACCCCTCGAGACGACCTACACCGACATCTGGGAGGTCGAACTCGGCTACATCGTGCCATCGGACCAGTACACGCTCGAGGACCCCGGCTTCACCGACGATGAGAGAAGCGCACTGCTCCTGGCCGCCGAGGCTGTCCGGTTCGGCGGCGAGCGAACGGGGATCGATGCGCTGTTCAAGCTCGGAGGTGCCCGCCGTTCCACCTCTGCGGCACCCATTCGAGCCGACCTGGGGCAGGATCTCAACACCCTCGGTGTGCTCTTCAGCGCCGTGACACAGCGACGCACGGTTCGGTTCGACTACCGCAACCGGTCGCGCACGATCCAACCATTCGGCATGGTGCATCGGTACGGCCACTGGTACCTGGTCGGACCCGAGACGGCCGATCTCGGGACGGTCAAGGCCTTCCGCATCGACAGGATGGGATCGCCGACCGTGGGCTCGGAAGCCGGGAAGTTCACAAGACCGAAGGGCTTCGACGCGTCGGCCGTCCTCGAGGGCATCGGTGCTTCCGACAGCGACGAAACGGCGAGGATCCGATTCGACAACGACGTCGTCGACGTGGCGATGAACCGGAGCCGTGCGGCGACGATCGTCGAGGCGGGTGACGACTCGACGCTCATTGAGGTTCCCATGGCCGGCGAGGGCTCGATGATCAGCTGGGTCCTCGGTTTCGACGACCGAGCCGAGATCGTCTCCCCGGCATCACTGCGCTCCGCCTTCATCGATTACCTCGAGGTGTCGACGTGACGAGTGACCGAACGGTGCGACGCCTGGGGCGGATCCTGGCCGTCCTCCCGTACGTGATCGAGAATCCGGGTGTCGACATCGACGAGCTCGCCGAGCGGTTCGACTACGTGACGAAGGATGATGTCATCAAGGATCTCCACCTCGTCTTCGTCACCGGGTTGCCGGGCTACGGGCCGGGCGACCTCATCGATGTCGACATCTTCGACGATGAGGTCTACGTGGACGCCGCTGACTATTTCTCCCGACCGGTGCGGCTGACCGCACCCGAGGGCCTCGGCCTGTTGGCAGCGGGCATGACCCTCATCGAGTCGGACCAGGCTCCCGCGGCCCTCCGGTCGGCGGTCGACAAGCTACTCACGGTCATCGGAGCCGGAGCGGGGGAGTCCGTGGCATTCGACGTCCCGACGCCGGTCCACGTGCCCGTCCTGCGAGCGGCCATCGAGCAACAGCGCATCGTCAGGATCGCCTACGTCGGGATCGCGTCGAATCGTCGCACCGAACGTCTCGTGGAGGGCTGGAGTGTTTCATTCGCACTCGGCAACTGGTACCTCACAGGCCACTGCAGGCTCGCCGAGGACGAGCGCGTCTTCCGAATCGACCGCATCGTCGAGCTCGATGTGCTCGACGAGCACTACGACGTGCCTGTCCACGACCCCACGCAGCCGATCGGATACCAACCGAGTGAATCGGATGCGCACGTTTCGTTCACGATCGGACCAGACGCACGTTGGGTTGCCGAGTACTACCCCGTCGACGCAGAGGAGCTCGGCGAGGGTCGGATGCGGATCACGATGTCAGTGGCCGACCCACTCGTGGCAGCAAGGCTGCTCCTCGCCCTCGGATCCGGGACGAGCGATATCGACGGCGACGAGGTGGTTCTGGCGATAGCGGATCTGCGCGATCGAATACTGACCAGGTACCGCCGCCCGGAGTGACTACGGGCCGAATAGTCCTTTACCCCACCTCCCATGTGCCGATGTGGAACTGGACACTGGCGCATGGAGCAACGGATGACAACGATACGAACCACATGTGAGATCTGCGGGGACGTCGAGCTCACGACATCGGATATCTCGCTGGAACTGCACGGTTCGGGAGCCGAGGGAACGTATCGCTACACCTGTCCGTCATGTCTTCGCATCCAGCGAAGGCCTGCGTCGGCACGGGTCGTCAGCATCCTGCTCGCCACCGGAGTGAGCTACGAGATCTCGATCGGGACGGCACCCATCACGGAGCCCGAGATCGCATCGTTCGTGACCATGCTCGATTCCGACGACTGGTTCGGGAGACTCGTCGCCTCCGAGGGTTGACCTTCCGCCCAATTCCGGGGTGAGGGGCCGCGACCGTGCCGCCGACACGTCGGCGGCACCTTCGCGTTCGGAGGGAACAGGCCCCTAGCATCCGCTTCCCATGACGGGTTCTTCGCTCGACGACTTCTTCGCATCGCTTCCCTTCGAACCGGATGCGTTCCAGCGCGACGCGCTCGCGTCCATTGCCGAAGGGAATTCCGTCGTGGTCACGGCCCCGACCGGAGCAGGGAAGACGCTCGTCGCGGATGGGGCGATCTCGTTGACGTTCCAGCGCGGCGTCCGCGCCTTCTACACGACGCCCATCAAGGCATTGTCCAATCAGAAGTTCAACGACCTTTCGGAGACCTACGGCCACGCAGAGGTGGGCCTCCTCACCGGGGACAACGTCATCAACGGCGATGCGCCGATCGTGGTGATGACGACCGAGGTGCTGCGCAACATGATCTACGAGGGTTCGGCCGCGCTCGACAGGCTCGGCGTGGTCATCCTCGACGAGGTGCATTACCTCGCAGATCGACACCGCGGCTCCGTATGGGAAGAGGTGATCATCCACCTCGACAGGTCAGTGCCGATCGTGTGCCTCTCCGCAACGATCGCCAACCCCGAGGAGTTCACCGGATGGGTGGATGCCAGGCGGGGGAGGACCGACCTGGTGGTCGAGTCCCATCGGCCGGTCCCGCTCACCTCCATGTACATGTGGAGGGACCGCAACCATGGTGGTGCCTCGGCCATGATGCCGGTCTTCGACCGGGCGGGACGGCCCAACGCCGCCATCTCGCGCACCCTCGGAAGGTCGCGGGGGAGGCACCAGAGGTTCTCGACGCCGCGACGCACCGAGGTGGTCGCGATGCTGGCCGAGGAGAAGCTCCTGCCGGTCATCTACTTCGTGTTCTCACGAAAGGGATGCGATGCCACGGCCGAGACGATCGCCGGAGCGGGGCTCGACCTCACCACGCCCTCCGAGCAGGCCGAGATCGCCACGATCGTCGCCCGTCGAGTGGCCCACCTGTCGGAGGAGGACCTCACCGTTCTCGGCTTCGAGCGGTGGCGATCGCACCTCCTCAAGGGTGCAGCGCCACATCATGCCGGGCTCGTCCCCGCGTTCAAGGAGACTGTGGAGGAACTGTTCCTGCGAGGCCTCGTGAAGGTCGTCGCCGCCACCGAGACCCTGGCCCTCGGCATCAATATGCCGGCACGTACCGTGGTGCTCGAGTCCCTCAGCAAGTTCGATGGTGAATCCCATGAGCTCCTCGGACCCAGCGACTACACACAACTCACAGGGAGGGCGGGTCGACGAGGGATCGACGACCACGGCACCGCGGTCGTGCTCCACAGCCCATACGTCCCGTTCGAACGCGTGAGCGGGATCGCTG
>JAWOGV010000343.1:0-4932 GCA_046496605.1 Acidimicrobiia bacterium
TCACTCGCGTCGGATCCGGGACCGAGCACCCACTCGATGACATCCTCGAGGATCCCGGGCTGCTCGGAGGAGCCATCATCACCGGCGTCAGGGTTCCCCTCGGAGGTCGTACCGCCGCGGAACGCACCGGACGCACACCGATGGATCAGCCCATCGTGTTGGCCGTCGCCCACCGCAGCAAGGACGGTGCCCTTCGGCTGGCGATGTCTGGGGTGTCGACCCACCCGGTGATCGTCGATCCAGAGCGCATCGGTGATCTCGATCCACCGGCCGACTTCCGCGGTTCGTCGTCGTACCGACTCCACATCGCATCGGTGCTCGCCGGACGCGCGGTGCGAGCCGTCGGAGGCGACGCATGAGCGTGACCATCGACCTGACGGTCAACGGCGTGCCGGCGACACTCGCCTGTGAGCCGCACGAGACCCTTCGGACCGTTCTGCGGCGCGCCGGCTATTCGAGTGTCAGGTACGGATCCGACACCGGGGAAACGGGAGCGGCGGGAATCCTCGTCGACGGACGATTCGTGTCCGCTGACGTCATGCTGGCGGTCCAGGCAGACGGCCACGTGATCGAAACGGTCGAGGGGCTGGCAGGTCCCGGCGAGATGCACCCCATCCAGCAGGCCTTCATCGACACGGGAGCCATGCAGTCCGGGTATTCGACGCCCGCGATGGTCCTCGCAGCCAAGGAGTTGCTGGCGCGGAACGCCAATCCGACGGAGGCCGACGTCCGAGAAGCGCTGTCGGGGGTCCTCGATCGCGAGTCCGGCTACCTCAGGCCGGTGCACGCCGTCCTGCGTGCCGCGGCGACGATGCTCGGGGAGGACCCTGACGACATCTCGATCGTGCACCTCGACCAGCTCCTGGGTGCCGAGGACCGCCCGCACCGCGACCGCGAGGGCATCTCGGACATCGCGCCGCGGGTCGTACCGAGTGACGACGTGCCCGTCACGCGCATCGTCGGGCACGCCGAGGCGAAGACCGACGCGATCAAGCTCGTCAAGGGCAACCCGGCGTTCACCGACGACACCGACCTGTCCGGCACCCTGTTCGCGAAGGTGCTGTACAGCCCCCATGCCCATGCCCGAATCGTTTCGATCGATGACTCAGCTGCACGGGCCCTGCCGGGCGTGCACGCCGTGCTGCACCATGGCAACGTCCCGAGGGTCCGGTACGCCTCAGGGGGCCAGAGCTACCCGAATCCGCTCCCCTACGACCAGGTCAGCTTCGACGACAAGGTCAGGTACGTCGGCGACCGCGTCGCTGCCGTGGCCGCGGACTCTGAGGAGATCGCCAGGGCCGCCATCGACCTGATCGACGTCACCTACGAGGTCCTGCCCGCCGTGTTCGACGAGAACGAGGCGATCCTCGAAGGTGCGCCTGTCATCCACGACGAACCTGACATGGATGGCGCGCATGACGCGTCCCGCAACATCGTCCACCACATCGAGGCGAAGACCGGTGACATCGAGGTCGGCCTGGCCGCAGCGGCACGTGTATTCGAACAGACATTCAGGGTCCACCAGGTCCAACAGGCACCCATCGAGCCCCACATCGCGATCTCCCAATGGGACAGCGACGAACGTCTCGTCATCACCACGTCGACGCAGGTCCCGTTCCACGTGAGGCGCATGGTCGCGCCGCTGCTCGGTCTCCCGGTGAAACAGATCCGCATCATCAAGCCGAGGATCGGTGGCGGGTTCGGCGTCAAGCAGGAGATGCTCATCGAGGACATCGTCGGCCATCTCACGATGGCGACCGGCCGGCGCGTCCGACTCGAACTGACGCGGGAGGAGGAGTTCATGTCCTCCCGCACGAGGCATCCCCAGACGATCACGTTCACGACCGGTATCGACCCTGACGGGCTCCTGACCGCCCAGCGGATGCGGATCGTCGCGAACACGGGTCCCTACGGGACGCACGGCCTGACCGTCCAGATGGTGTCGGGTCTGCGAGGCCTGAGTTCCTACAACTCCCCCGTCAAGGCCTTCGACTGCACGGTCGCGTACACCAACATCCCGGTTCCGGGCGCATACCGGGGATACGGAGCGCCACAGGCGCTGTTCGCCCTCGAAGCCCACATGGAGGACATCGCCGCCGAGATCGGCATGGATGCCATCGAGTTCCGGCGCCTGAACTGGACGAAGGTGGGAGACCCGATCGACATCGCGCCACAGCTCGGCGAAGGCGACCTCGAGGCCGGCGTCATGCCGATCATCACCTCGAGTGGCCTGGAGGAGGCTGTCCTGCAGGGCCAGCGCGCCGTGGGATGGGAGCGGCGCCGGGACCCGCAGTGGAGGGAACCACCGGACCGGCCACACATACGGCGCGGGCTCGGGTTCGCAATGGCAATGCACGGAACCGCGATTCCGGGTCTCGACATGGGAGGGGCAAGCCTCAAGATCAACGACGACGGCTCGTTCAACCTCCTCGTGGGGGCAACCGACCTCGGGACCGGTTCGGACACCGTGTTGGCCCAGATCGCCGCCGAGGTGGTCGGCGTCGGGACCAACGACATCCTCGTCTACTCGTCCGATACGGACATGACGCCCTTCGACACCGGCGCATATGCATCATCGACGACCTACATCTCGGGCACCGCCGTCAAGCGTGCCGCCGAGCAGGTTCGCGCACAGATCATCGATCGAGCATCCATGATGCTCTCGGTGGAGCCCGACACGATCGACCTTCACGACGGCGCGGCGTGGACGAGCGACGGGGCGACGGTGACGCTCGCTGAGATCGCCCTCTCGAGCCTTCACCAACGGGATCAGCACCAGATCATGGCGACGGCCTCCTACGTGTCCCCCGAGTCGCCACCGCCGTACGCAGCACAGTTCGCGGAGGTGGAGGTCGACATCGAGACCGGTCAGGTGACCGTCCTCCAACTCGTGATGGCCGTCGACTGCGGCGTCCCGATCAATCCGGTCACAGCGTCCGGGCAGGTGGAGGGCGGCATGGTGCAGGCCCTCGGATACGGGCACTGCGAGGAGATGGCCTACGACGAGGACGGGCGCATGGTCAACGCCGCGTTCGGGCCGTACAAGATCTATCGCGCCGATGAGATGCCCAGGCTCGAGGCGATCCTGGTCCAGACCATGGAGGCGAGCGGGCCGTTCGGGGCCAAGGCCATCGCCGAGATCCCGAAGGATGGCGTCGCCCCGGCGTTGCGCAACGCGATCGCCGACGCCACCGGTGTCCGCATCAACGACATTCCCTTCACCCCCGAACGCGTCTGGCGGGCGCTGCAGGCATCGTGACCGCGACCGGGGCCGATCGGATCCTCTCCGAGCTCTCCTCCGCGCTGGACGGTGGCGATCCCGTCGTCCTCGCAACGATCGTGGCGACCACGGGATCGGTCCCACGCCACACCGGAACGAAGATGGTCGTGCGTGCCGACGGATCGACGATGGGCACGATCGGAGGCGGTGAGGTCGAGGCCGCGATCAGATCCGACGCGCTCGCAGTCCTCGAACGGGGAGAATCCAGTCTTCGCGACTACACCTTGCACGATCCCGCACTCGGGGATCCGGGCGTGTGTGGTGGCACAATGACCGTCTACCTGGAGCCATACATGACCCCTCACACCGTGTTCGTCATCGGAGCAGGCCACGTCGGAAAGGCGGTCGTGGACCTCGCGCACTGGCTGGGCTACCGCACGGTCGTCGTCGACGAGCGTGAGGGCGAGGTCAGCGTGGACGCCGTGCCGAACGCGGATGTCCGGTTCCCCGGTTCCGTAGATGATACCCTCGCCGCCCATCCGATCACGGCGGAAACCTCCATCGTCGTCGTGACCAGGAGCCACGAGCTCGACGCCCGGATCGTGCCGCTCCTCATCGGCACCCCGGCGCGGTACATCGGCGTCATGGGGAGCGGGCGCCGATGGGAGGCGACCCGCGAGGTCATCGAGGGGGCAGGTGTGTCTGACGACGCGCTGGAACGCATCCGCAATCCGATCGGTTTCGACATCGGGGCGGAGACCGTCGAGGAGATCGCGGTGTCGATCATGTCGGAGATCATCGCCTCGAACGCCGGAAAGGGCTCGTGACGTCCCCGGCGGACCATCTGGTCGTCGTCCGCGGCGGGGGCGACATCGGCTCTGGGGTGATCTGGCGCCTGCGGAGGGTGGGCTTCCCTGTCATCGTGCTCGAACTCGCCAGACCCCTGACGGTGCGACGCACGGTCGCGTTCTCGACGGCGGTGTCGGATGGCCGCATCACGATCGAGGGCATCGAAGGAATGCTGGTCGCATCCGCCGCCGAGGCCGTGGCGGCAATCCGCCGGGGCGTTGTTCCCGTCCTCGTGTCCGAAGGCGTCCCGGAACTCCCGGCGCGGGCGTCCGTCATGGTCGATGCACGGCTGGCCAAGGTACCCCTCGACACGACGATCGACCAGGCACCCCTCGTCATCGGGCTCGGCCCCGGCTTCGTCGCCGGCGTCGACTGTCATGCCGTGATCGAGACGATGCGGGGGCACAGGCTCGGACGGGTCATCTGGGACGGACCGGCAGCGCCGAACTCGGGAATCCCCGGTGAGATCGGCGGCGCGTCGGCCGAGCGCGTCGTCAGGGCTCCGGGTGCAGGGATCCTGACCTGGGACGTGTCGTTCGGGGACGTCGTCGAGGCCGGCCAGCGGCTCGGCTCGATCGACGGTCTGGCCGTCGTCGCCGGGATCGGCGGCATGGTACGCGGGCTCATCGTCCCCGGACCGGTGACCGCGGGCCTGAAGATCGGGGACGTCGACCCACGTGTCGACCCCGACGCGATCACCCAGATCTCGGACAAGTCCATCTCGGTCGGAGGCGGTGCACTCGAGGCGGTCCTCGTCTGGTTGCACACACAGAGCACATGACGTCGCCACTGCATGAGCGGCTCGGCCTCGGACCGCACGAGCTCGTTGCGCTGGTCGGCGCGGGCGGAAAGTCCACCATCCT
>JAWOGV010000348.1:0-7384 GCA_046496605.1 Acidimicrobiia bacterium
GCGGCGACCTCGTCATGAGGGACAGGTCCAACGAGCTCGTCGGCACGATCACCTCGGGTGGTGAGACGACGGACTTCATCATGCGGTACCCCGGCGACTACGCGGAGACCCTCACGAACAGCCTCCAGGCCGCAGGCGTCGAGTTCACCGTTGACCCTGAGAAGACGACCCTGTTCGAGTACCTCCTGTCATTCCTGCCATACCTGCTCATCTTCGGCCTGTTCATCTTCTTCATCATGCAGATGCAGGGTGGGGGCAGCCGCGTCATGCAGTTCGGCAAGTCGAAGGCGAAGCAGGTCTCCAAGGACGCGCCGAAGGTCCTGTTCAGTGACGTCGCCGGCGCGGACGAGGCCGTCGAGGAGCTCGAGGAGATCAAGGAGTTCCTCGCACATCCCCAGAAGTTCAGGGCGATGGGGGCGAAGATCCCGAAAGGCGTCCTGTTGTATGGGCCCCCGGGAACGGGAAAGACGCTTCTCGCGAGAGCCGTTGCCGGTGAGGCGGGAGTTCCCTTCTATGCGATCTCGGGTTCCGACTTCGTCGAGATGTTCGTCGGCGTCGGGGCCTCACGTGTCCGTGACCTGTTCGACCAGGCGAAACAGAACGCCCCGGCCATCGTGTTCATCGACGAGATCGACGCCGTCGGGCGACATCGCGGCGCGGGGCTCGGCGGTGGACACGACGAACGTGAACAGACGCTCAACCAGCTGTTGGTGGAACTCGACGGCTTCGACGTCAAGGTCGGCGTGATCGTCATCGCGTCGACCAACCGTCCCGACATCCTCGATCCGGCCCTCCTTCGGCCGGGTCGCTTCGATCGCCAGATCGTCGTCGATCGACCTGATCTCGTTGGACGCGAGGCGATCCTCAACGTCCACGCGAAGGGCAAGCCGCTCGCGGACGAGATCGACCTCGGCGTCCTTGCCCGCCAGACGCCGGGGTTCACCGGGGCCGATCTCGCCAACCTCATCAACGAGGCGGCGATCCTCGCTGCGCGCAAGGGCGACGACGTGATCACCATGCCGGTCCTCGAGGAGTCGATCGAGCGGGTCATCGCGGGTCCCGAGCGCAGAAGCCGGGTGATGTCCGAGACGGAGAAGAAGATCACGGCCTATCACGAGGGTGGGCACGCCCTCGTGGGCTACGCGCTGCCGAACGCCGATCCGATCCACAAGGTCACGATCATCCCTCGCGGGCGGGCCGGCGGGTACACGATGGCCCTTCCCCTCGAGGACAAGTACTACGTGAGGCGCTCGGAGATGATCGACCAGCTGGCCATGTTGCTCGGCGGGAGGACGGCGGAGGAATTGATCTTCCTCGATCCAACCACCGGGGCATCGAACGATATCGAGAAGGCAACGAGCATCGCCCGCAAGATGGTGATGGAATACGGCATGTCCGACAAGCTCGGGCCGTTGCGCTACGGAACGCCCGAAGGCGAGGTGTTCCTCGGACGTGACTACTCCAAGCACCAGGATCTGTCGAACGAGGTTGCCGCCGCGGTCGACCAGGAGGTTCGCTTCCTCATCACACAGGCGCACGACGAGGCACGAACGATCCTCTCGACCCACGAGGACGCGCTGCACCGCATCGCCGCCGCCCTCATGGACCGTGAGACGCTCGGTGCCGCAGACATCGCCGAGATCCTGCACGACGTTCCCAAGTGGGAGCACGCCGAGGACGGCACCATTCGACTGAAGGCACCCGAGTCGGTCCAGATGCAGACGACCTATGCCGCCTCGCGGACCGACGGGGTGGCCTGACCCGGTGCTCGAGACGGCCGTCTGGAGGGTACGCGGCCACACGCTTCCGCTCGCCGCACCGCTCGTGATGGGCATCCTCAACGTGACGCCGGATTCATTCTCCGACGGCGGACGCTTCCCCGACGTCGATGCCGCCATCGAGGCAGGGATCTCGATGGCCACAGAGGGTGCTGCGATCATCGACGTCGGTGGAGAATCCACGCGGCCGGGCTCGGAGCCCGTCGATGCCGACGAGGAGATGTCGAGGGTTCTGCCCGTCGTCACCGGCCTCGCCGATGCAGGGCTCGTCGTGTCGATCGACAGCGCGAAGGCGCGTGTTGCCGAAGCGGCGATCGAGTGTGGTGCAGCCATCGTCAACGATGTCACGGGCCTCACCGACCCTGCCATGCGGTCGGTGTGCGCCGAGTCCAGGTGCGGCGTCGTGATCATGCACATGCAGGGGACGCCCGGGACGATGCAGGATGATCCCCGCTATGGCGACGTCGTCGCCGAGGTCGGACGGTTCCTCTCTCACCAGAGCCGAGTCGCGATCGAGGCGGGCGTTCCCATCGAGGCGATCGCGATCGATCCGGGCTTCGGTTTCGGGAAGACCTTCGAGCACAATCTCACGCTGCTGCGGCGACTCGAACTCCTCACCCATCTCGGGTTTCCGGTGCTGGTCGGCACCAGCCGAAAGGGTTTCCTCGGCACCATCCTCGAGCCGGTTCGGGGGCGGACCTCGGCGGACCAGCGTGATGGGGCGACCGCTGCGACCATCGCGGCCGCTGTGCTCGCCGGCGCCCGGATCCTGCGGGTCCACAATGTCGCCCTCGGGGTTGATGTAGCGGTGACAGCCAAGGCTATGGTGCCGTACACCCATGACGAAGAAACCCACCGGACTTGAGCCACGCGGATTCCGCTGGGTCATCACTCGAAGACTCGCCGTCTCCGAGCGCATCGGTGGGCATGGTTTCCAGCATCGGAAGGTGAGGCGCGAAGAGGAGATCGTCTGGCTCAAGGAGCACGGCATCAACACCGTCGTGAGCCTCCTCGGGGCGCAACAGAACGCGGCAGCCTATGAAGCCGGAGGCCTCCGCTTCCACGGAATGGAGGTCGACTCGGACCTCGAGCCTTCCGAGGCCATCCCGGTATTCGAGATGCTCGCCAACGCACTCCGACCCGACGATGCCGTGGTCCTCGTCCATCGTGACACGATCGACGACACGCTCGGCGGGCTTCTCGCCGGATACCTCATCCACGCAGGCACCCTCGACGACCCGATCGTCGCGACGGACGTGATCCAGCGCATCCTCGGGCGGGCGATGGGCCCCGAGGGGCGCAGGCTCATCCCGAAGTGACCCATGTCGCGTGCGTACCTCGCGGTCGGTTCGAACCTCGGTGACCGGGAAGGCCATCTCCGCCACGCCCTGAGCCGCCTCGGCTCGTTCTCGCGCGTGACAGCGGGTTCACCCATCTACGAGACCGAGCCGATCGGCGGCCCTGCGGGCCAGGGCGCATTCCTCAACGCCGTGATCGGCATCGAGACCAAGCTCGATGCCCGAGCCCTCCTCAACTCGGTGCTCGAAGTGGAGTCCGAACGTGGACGGGTCCGGAGCGAGCGATGGGGCCCACGGACGCTCGATATCGACCTCCTGTGGTTCGATGGCATCGAGATCGACGAGCCCGGGCTCACCGTCCCGCATCCGGGGATCAGGGAACGGGGTTTCGTACTCGCACCCCTCCTGGACGTCGCGCCGGGCCTCGCCGATGGCGCGGGTCCGTATGCGGAGGCATACCGCGCCGTGGGAAGCTCGGGCCTCATCCGCCGCTCCGGACCCGTCGATGAGACCGGTACCCGTTGGATGGCGGGACTCGAGGAAGCCGTCAGACCTGCAGCCGACGGTTCCGTCATCGCCCATCCCGATTGGGCGAACACCTCCGGGGACGCCTTCGGCGGATTCCTGACCGCCGTCGCGTTGCACCGTGCGGGATCCTTGCGGCCCGGATCCCTCCCATCCCATCTCACCTATCGATTCCTCCACCCCGTTCCTGCCGGTCGCGAGCTCGACGTATCCACCGTCGTGCACCGGATGTCGGCGTCGTCGATGGACATGACGGTGACCCTGATGCTCGATGCCGAGGTCGTCGGACGTTGCGCGGTCGGTGTGATCGACCGTCCCGTCGTGCCGGAGGTCGCGCCGGTCGCACCGAGGGTGATGGCACTCCACGAGTGCATACCCGTCACGGAACTCATGCCGGGAACAGATCGCGACCTCGGTGCGTCGATCCGCTCATGGACGCCCCTCGAACGGTGGGACGTCCCCGATCTCCAGGACGGTTCAGGTGCCGTCCTGCGGGCGTGGAGCCCGAACGTCGTGCTCGGTGTCGGGGACCCCTTCCTGTACGCGGCTGCCCTCGTCATGCCGATCGACGCGTTGATCTGGCCTGCGACGATGGGGCGCCTCGGCCGACTCCCGAGTGGCCCCGTCCTTGCGACGCCCACGATCGAGTTGACGGCACGTTTCGCCGATCTCACGAACGACGCGTGGTTCCTGGGTGAGGCCGTGGTCGACCACATCACCGATCGATCGGTCGCAGGCACCGTTCGGATGTGGGGGGATGGGGGGCGGTACCTCGCCGTCGGGCACTCGCTCAACCTCGTGCGACGCTGACACGGACGCGGCAGCGTTTACCCTTCCCCATCGGACCGATACCCGACAGGATCGGAGCCACATGAACATCGAAATCCATGGCACCGGTCGAGCGGCCGGAGCGCTCGGCCTCCGTGCGGTCTCGTCCGGTCACCGGATCACGACGGTATTCGGCCGATCCGAGGATCGGGTTGCCGACCTCGAGGAGCGCCTGGGCGTCACGGGGGGTGACCCCGACCTCCGCATCATTGCCGTCTCGGACGACGCGATCGCATCCGTCGTCGTGGGTCTGGTCGATGCCGGTGCCGTCCCGACGGTGCACGTCTCGGGTTCGATGCCGGTGTCCATCCTCGACCCCCTGGCCGACCGCATGCCCATCGGGTCCTTCCACCCACTCCAGACGCTCCCTGACATGGAGCGTGGTGCGGCGCGCATGCAGGGCGCATGGGTGGCCGTGACGGCGCCAGAGCCGTTTGCAGCCGATCTGGAGCGCTTCGCTGAGTCGCTCGGATGCATGGCCTTCCGCCTCGAGGACTCCCACAAGGCGCTCTACCACGCCGCAGCGGCGGCATGCGCGAACTACGTCCTCGTCGCGCTCGGCCTCGGTGAGACGCTCTTTGCGGCCGCAGGTGTCCCATTCGAGGCGTCGCGCCCCCTCGTCGAGGCGATCGTGGCGAACGCGTTCACGATGGGCCCGAGCAGCGCACTCACCGGCCCGATCGCCAGAGGCGACGTCGGTACCGTGCGTCGTCAACTGGCGGCCGTGGAGGGGATCGACGAGGCAACGGCATCGATCTTCCGATCGATGGCCAGGGCAACCGCGACGTTCTCGGGTTCATCCGGCGACATGGTGGATGCGATCGGATGAAGATCCTGACCACATTCGACGATGTGCGACTCCACACGGAAGGGTCCGTCGGCCTCGTCCCGACGATGGGTTACCTCCACGAGGGCCATCTGAGCCTCGTCGACCGGTCCGTCGCCGAATGCGACACCACGGTCGTTTCCATCTTCGTGAACCCACTCCAGTTCGGCGACCCAGCCGACCTCGAGCGATATCCGCGCGATCTCGAGCGCGACGTGTCACTCGCGACAGAGGCGGGCGCACATCTCGTCTTCGCCCCGAGCATCGGCTACATGTACCCGACGGGGGCCGTGACGACGATTACGGTGGAAGGGGTCTCGGACCACATGGAGGGGCGCCACCGTCCCGGGCACTTCGTCGGTGTCGCGACGGTCGTCGGAAAGCTCCTCGCCGGTGTGCAGCCCCATCGCGCCTACTTCGGTGCGAAGGACGCCCAGCAGGTTGCCGTCGTGACGACCATGGCGCACGACCTTTCGTTTCCCGTCGCAGTCCGAACTCTTCCCATCGTGCGAGAGGTGGACGGTCTCGCGGTGTCGTCGCGCAACGTTCACCTCGACAGTGCCCATCGAGCTTCGGCACTCACCCTGTCGCGGGGACTGATGCACGCCGCCGACCTGTTCGAGGGCGGATGCCGATCGTCCGATGAGCTGATCGATGCGGCGTTCGAGCCGATGCTCGCCGATCCCGGGGTCACGGTCGACTACGTCACACTCGCGGACGCCGCGACTGCATCCCCGATGTCAGAGGTCGCCGGCACACAGTTCCTCGCTGTCGCAGCATCCGTGGGTAGCGTCAGGCTCATCGACAATGTCTCGCTCGACGCGGACCGCCGCACGGCCGACCGCGGCACCAGACTGACCGGACCGAGCATGGTGTACGGAGGAACCTGATGCTGCTCACGATCGACATCGGTAACACGCAGATCGCCCTCGGGATGTTCGATGGTCACGAGCTCATCGGGCATTGGAGGGTCTCGACGGAGCCCGAAGCGACGTTCGATGAGATCCGATGGCAACTCAACGGCATCCTCGGTGCAGACGGCTTCACCCAGAGTGACATCAAGGGCCTGTGCGTGTCGAGCGTTGTTCCGGCGATGACCGCGACGATCCGACGTGTCGCTCCGCACGTCGTGTCGGGCGCCGTGATCGTCGTCGAGCCAGGGGTTCGCACCGGGATGTCGATCGAGATCGACAACCCGCGTGAGGTCGGAGCCGACCGCATCGTGAACTCCGTCGCAGCGCGGGACCGGTACGACTGCCCGGTCGTCGTCGTCGACTTCGGTACGTCGACCAACTTCGATGTCGTCAGCGAGAAGGGCGCCTATCTGGGCGGTGCGATCGCTCCCGGCCTCGAGATCGCGACGAATGCGCTCGTATCGGGAACCGCAGCACTCCGGAGGGTGGAGTTCACGCCCCCGCGGTCCGTGGTGGGAAAGGGCACCGTCGAGGCCATCCAATCCGGAGCCCTCTACGGTCACGCGGGGCTCGTCGATGGGATCATGGAGCGCATCGCCTCCGAGTTCGACGGTCCCGTGACGAGGGTCGCGACGGGAGGGCTGGCACCTACCATCGTGCCCCACTGCTCGAGTGTGGACATCGTGGACCCGTATCTCACGCTCGAGGGGCTCCGCATCATCTTCGACCTGAATCGGGACAGCGCATGACCGACCATGACGACTTCGCAGATGTCGAGGACGACGCTGACCTCGAGGCCCATCCGCTCACCGCGGCGCGCCTCGCCAAGTACCGCGCCGTGATGGAGAACGGTGGGTTCCCGTATTCGTTCGATCGGTCCCACACGTCGGGGGACATCAGGGCTGCATTCGGGGACCTCGCACCGGGTTCGGGGACGTCGAGCGACGTGTCCGTGGCCGGCAGGCTCATGAATGTCAGGGACATGGGCAAGCTCGCGTTCGGCGTCCTGTCGGACGTCGATGGGACCATCCAGCTGTTCGCCGACCTTCGCGGACTCGGCGAGGAGCGATTCGCCGAGTTCCTGGAACTCGACCACGGTGACTGGGTCGGCGCGTCCGGCGAGGTCATCACGACGAAGCGGGGGGAGCTCTCGGTGCGCATCACATCGTTCGTGCTCCTTCAGAAGAGCCTGCGGCCGATCCCCGACAAGTGGCA
>JAWOGV010000377.1:0-2731 GCA_046496605.1 Acidimicrobiia bacterium
ACGGCCTCCAACCAGGCGACGGCCAACCCGGCATCACCCGTGCCGAGGCCCAATCCCAGATCATCGAAGCCACCCTGACCCTGATGGCAAAGATCGCTGCAACCCCGTAGGTCCAACGGTACGACCAGATCGTCCTCCGTACAGGAGTTGGAGTCCGATCACTGCGTGATCGGCAGCCTCCTCTTCGTCCTCCCTTCAGGGGGGACGGGCGAACGGAGTGAGCCAGGGGGGTCTGCGAGCCTGCGAGCACGTAGTGGGATCCGGCTGAGTCGTGGGTCTTCGGACAGGTATCCCCCTGCATCGTTGCTGCGCTCGTCTGCCGTGCTACATATGCATAGAGTTGTGTATATGCGTATAGTTGTGAGATGGTCACCGCAGCCGTCCTCGGCGCCTCCGGCTATGCCGGGGGCGAACTCATTCGCCTGATCGACGCGCATCCGTCGATGGACCTCGTGTACCTCGGTGCCCACTCACGCGCAGGGACGCGGCTCGCCGACGTCCATCCCAACCTCACGGGAGGAGAGAGGGTCCTCGGGTCCCTGGACCCGGAGCGTGCCACGGGTGCAGAGGTCGTCTTCCTCGCACTGCCTCACGGCGCATCGGCCGAACCGGCGATCGCCCTGCGGTCGACCGGGGTCAGGGTCATCGACCTCGGAAGCGACTTCCGGCTGGACGACGATGCCCGATACCGGGAGGCATACGGCGCTCCCCACCCGTATCCAGACGAGCTCGGAGGCTGGGTGTACGGCCTACCGGAGCTGTTCGGGGACGCGATCGCAGGTTCCACCACCGTCGCCGTGCCCGGTTGCTACCCGACGTCAGCCGTGATCGGGCTCGGCACCTTGGTGCTCGACGGGCTGATCGAGGGTTCCGGGATCATCGTGGATTCCATGTCAGGTGTCTCGGGTGCGGGGCGAGGACTCTCCCAGGCCCTCCAGTTCGGTGAGGTGGACGAGTCCGTGAAGGCCTACAAGGTTCTCGAGCATCGACACCAGCCCGAGATCGAGAGCGCGCTCGACAGCCTCACGGGCGAGCGCCACCAGGTGCTGTTCACTCCCCACCTCGTCCCGATGCAGCGGGGCATCCTGTCCACGATCTATGCCAGGACGCGACCAGGCGTGACTCTTGGCGACCTCATCGGGTCCATTGATGGGTGGTACGCAGATGCGCCGTTCGTCCGCCGACTCGACAGCTCACCCGAGACCCGCTGGGTGGTCGGGTCGAACAACGCACTCGTGTCCGTCGCCCTCGATGGTCGCTCGGGCACCGCGGTGATCATCACCGCCATCGACAACCTGGTCAAGGGCGCGGCAGGTCAGGCCGTCCAGTGCGCGAACCTCATGCTCGGCTTCGACGAGACCGACGGTCTCCCACAGACGGGTTGGATGCCGTGAGTGTCGTCGCCGCGGAGGGCTTCAGGGCAGCGGGTGTCAGCGCAGGCATCAAGACGTCGGGCCGCGACGTCGCCGTGATCCTCGCCGACACGCCCGCCGTTACGGCTGGCGTGTTCACCACGAACCAGGCCGCAGGGGCCCCCGTCATCCTCGACAGGCGGCACCTCGAAGCCAGCCCCCTGATGCGGGGCGTCGTCGTCAATTCGGGGTGCGCAAACGCCGCGACGGGCCTCCGCGGCCTCGAGAACGCCGAGACGATGGTCTCCGTCGCGGCGGGGAAGGCGGGCGGCCACCCCGGTGAGTACCTCGTGTGCTCGACGGGAACGATCGGCACCCATCTGCCGATGGACGCCGTCACAGCGGGTATCACCGAGGCCATCTCGCTTGCCCGATCCGATGCCGCGTCGGGTGAATCCGCCGCAGAGGCGATCATGACAACGGACTCCGTTCCCAAGACGGCCGTCCACTCCGGCGGCGGTTGGGTAGCCGGCGCCATGGCAAAGGGCGCGGGAATGGTCCGTCCCGACATGGCCACGATGCTCGCGTTCGTGACGACGGATGCGGTCGTCGCGAAGGATGACCTCCAACGGGCGCTGTCGGGCGCCGTGGACCGCACGTTCAACGCCCTGAACATCGACGGGTGCGAGTCGACGAACGACACGGTCATCGCGATGGCTTCAAGGAGGTCAGGGATCGCACCGTCCGCGGATGAGCTCGAATCCTCCCTGTACGTCGTGTGTCGCGATCTCGCAGAGCAGATGGCACGCGACGCGGAGGGAGCCTCGCGGGTCGTGTTCATCGAGGTGCGTGGAACGCGGGACGACGCGACCGCTCGATACCTCGGAAGGCTCGTCGCCGACTCGGCATTGGTTCGTGCCTCGTTCTACGGAGGTGATGTGAACTGGGGGAGGATCGTCGGCGCCCTCGGAACGTCGGAGGAGCCCCTGGACATGGATGCCACCGAGATCCGGTACCACGGGGTGCCGGTGTTCCGCGGCGGCATCGGATCGGATTACGACGAGCGAGCCCTGCTCGCCCGATGTGAGGAAGGAGACCTCGTTATCGACATCATCATGGGCGAAGGGCCCGCGAGTGCGTCCGTTGTCACGACCGACCTGACGCCTGAGTACGTCATCTTCAACGGGGAGCGATCATGATGGGACACACGACGCCGTCCGCGGCGAAGCCGAGGATCGCCTCGACGATGGGCAGGGCCTCCGAGAAGATCGCGGCCTTGCCCATCGTCGAGGCGATCCTCGGCTTCGCCGCGGACGGCGTCGTGTGTCCCATCATGATCGCTCCCCGTTGAAGATGACGTACTCAGGCGTCAGGTCGGT
>JAWOGV010000388.1:0-3851 GCA_046496605.1 Acidimicrobiia bacterium
GCATGTCGATGCGGCCACGGTGCAGTTCACGGCAACCGTGAAGGCGCCCCCTCGTCGTGCCCCGTAGTGGGGATCGGGGTATGGGGTGTCGAGGAACACGGTGTCCTGGATCGCCATGGCTGCGAGCTCGCATGGACGGACGCCCACGAACGCGTACCGCTTCGCGGTCGGTTCCTCCGAAGTGAACCGCAGGCCCGTCTCGGCGTGCTCGATGGTCAGGAGGGTCTGACGGGCAGGGAAGAGGTAGTGCTTGAGGGTCCGCGGGCCCACGACGAAGGAGAAGTAGGCATCGTCACCTTCCTCCCGGATGTCGTAGGACGCCGGTCCCTGCTCGTCTCGCCAGCCGATCGGGAGGTCGGATGCCCGATCGATCTCGTCGTACACGATCACGCCGTCGTGAACGGTCGGTCCGATCACCGTGTACCCGGCTGCGGCGAGGTGGGGGATGAGTGCGTCGAATCCGCCGGTACCGACCACCCGTGTTGCCATCACAACTCCGTCCCGGGCCGACCGGCCGCGCTCAGCGATGGGTCGCTGCGTTGCCGGAGTCGGCACCCTCTGGATAAATCCTTACTCACAGTCTAAGGGTTTGGTCGTCTTCTGGGAATGGGGTTTGTGATCCGTCGGTCAGCGCCGTGCGTAGCATCGACCCATGGCCGTGGAGATCCCGATCGCCGGAGCGATCCTCACCATCCCTCCCGACATCGACCCGCTCGTGGTGGAGTCGGACCCGGACGGCGAGCGCGCCAGGGGTTTCAAGAACGTCGCCCGCCACGTGTTCCGGTTCGTCCAGGAGATCAATTGGACGTCATCATCCGGGCGAGCGGCGACGGTGGCCGTCGTCGGTGATGGTCGTGCTGCTGCAACCGTCGCTGTGAACGTCGGTGTCCTGCTTGCACCGCTGCTCGACGTCGCCGTGATGGGGGGCTCGGCGATCGACGAAGTCACGCGGATGCTCGGGAGCCACACGATGGAGCCAGACCCCCGGGTCGGCGGCTTCGCATCGCCGCGCGATCGGATGTGGATCGTCCCCGGGACGGGGTTCTCCGATGACGAGGTGACTTCGCGCTTCGATCTCGCCATGGGTCCCGTCGATGGGGGAGCGGTCGCCAACGGCATCGGCCTCGCGCTCGTGGTCGTCCGCCACGGGGACGTGGTCCCGGATACCGCACGCGACGATCCGATGACCGAACTCGCCGTGGTTCTCGTCGACGCACCCTCGGTGGAACATCCTCCGATGATCACCATGCGGTGACGACCTTCGGTCTCGCCCCGCGCGAGAGACGCAAAGCGAAGCGAGCCCTTCCTGTCTCTCCCCGCGCGAGAGACGCGGAGCGAAGCGACGCAGAGAGGGCCCAACGTGGGAGAAGCGTGAAGGGCGATCGGGCAGCACCGACGTCATGTCGCAATCGGTGTCGCTACGTGAACTCCGCCCTTACGGTACCGGTCGCTCGCAGGCCGGACCGGGGCTCGACCCGGTGTCATGCGATCCCGGAACCCGGACCGTTCCTCCTGCGGCGGATCTTGCGGTCTTCTTCACAAGGCAACTGATCCATCGGATTCGTCGATCGGTATGGGCTCGCGAACCTCGCGTCGGGCCCCGATCGGCAGGATCGACGATCGATCAGCGGGTACGCCCGCCGGTCGGTCGTCCGAACCGCCCCGCATCGCTCCCCCTCGATGCGGGGCGGTCCTCGTTCCCGGGACTCCCTGGGTGTGCTACCCGAAGAGGGATGTGAGGAGGTTCTGGAGCTGTCCGGCAGACATCCCACCTCGGACGATCTGTGCGACATCCCCGGTCGGGGAGTAGATGACCGTCAGTGGCATGCCGCGGGCGCCGAAGGTGTCGACGGCGAGTCCCGAACCGTTGCGGCCACCGATGTCGCGAGCAAGGGGCCAGACTCCCGAGATGCCCCACTTGTCCGCATCGCCGATTCCGCGTCCGTTGTCCTGTGAGTTGATGCCGATGAAGTTCACCTCGTCGCCGATCCGTCGACTGAGCTCGAGGAACTCAGGGATCTCGCGCTCGCACACCGTGCACCAGGAAGCGAAGAAGGCTGCCACCGTCGGCTTCCCGGCGAAATCGGACAGCCGGTATCGTCCCTCCCCGTCCAATGCGGGGAGGTCCCATGCCTCTGCCTCCGTCGATCCGACAGCCGGCTCGGGCCATGTGAGGAACGCGGCGAGTGAGATGAAGAGGATGGATCCACCGATGATCGCCATGACCCGCACGCGGGCCGCGCGCTGAGCCGCCCTGCGTCGCGCCTCGCGTTCGGCGTGCTTCCTCGAACCCGTCGCGAGTGTTCGTGTCATGCTCCGTAGGAAAGCGCCGAATCGCCTCTCGCCTTCATGGAACGTCGGATTCTGGACAGACCGTAGGCTGTGGTCGTTCGGAGGAGGTGGCATGGAGCGACTCGAAATGAACGGCACGGTACTGGGTGTCGACGACCGCGGGGAGGGACCGGTCGTCGTGCTCCTCCACGGCTTTCCCGAGCTCGCATACTCATGGCGTCACCAGGTCCCCGCCCTCGTCGAAGCCGGGTACCGGGTGATCGCGATGGATCAGCGCGGATACGGTTCCTCGGCGGTGCCCGAGTCGGTGTCGGACTACACGTTGACGAAGCTGGCCGGTGATGTCGTGGGGGTCCTCGACCGCCTGGACGTCGAGAGCGCGACGATCGTCGGTCACGACTGGGGGAGCATCGTCGCCTACACCGGTGCGATCCTCCATCCCGATCGGTTCGATCGGGTCGTGTCCCTCAACGTCCCGTATCGCGGCGCGTGCTGGGGTTTCCCGACGACCGACTTCATCCGGGAGAACCTCGCCGACCGCTTCTCGTATGTACTGATGTTCCAGGAGGAAGGCGCCGCGGAGAGAGGCTTCGCGCGAGATCCCCGGTCCTGGTTGAACGCCTTCTACCTCGGGGGAGCACGGGGCCGCACCTTTCTCACCGACGAGGAGTTCGACGTGTACGTGGATGCTTTCACGAGCGGAGGCATCACAGGTCCGGTCAACTGGTATCGGAACATCGATGCGAACGCGGCAGCGCTCGGCTACCTACAGAACGAGCCGATCGGTCAACCCTGTCTCCTCATCGCGGCGGATGCGGACCCGGTCCTTCCGCTCAGCCTGACCGAGGGCCTTGATCGATGGATGCCCCGCCTCGATGCCGTGGTCATCGAGGACTGCGGCCATTGGACACAACAGGAGCGACCGGGCGAGGTCAACGACGCCCTCATCGGTTGGCTGGGATCATGAGGCGCGTCCGCGATTGGGCGATCTCGCTCGTCACCGTCGTGGTGTTCGGATCCGTGCTGGTTCTCGGGGACCTGCTCCAGAGGATCACGTTCCGCATGGGTATGGATCGATACGAGTGGTCGATCGGGTTGATCCAGCGGATGCTGATCCGCACGTTCGGCATCTCGGGGGTCTCTGTCGACGTGGAGGGTCGCGATCGGCTGGCGGACAGCGGCGGCTACATCTTCGTGTCGAACCACCAGAGCATGTTCGACATCCCGATCTTCGGCGGGGTCCTGAGCGACCACAGCCCACGCTATGTCGCGAAGAAGTCGCTCGCGAAACGGATCCCGACGGTGAGCCTCTACCTCCAGCGCGGCGGGAACGCCATGATCGACAGGGACGACAGGGCACAGGCGGTCTCAGCCATCACCGAGATGGGGGCCATGTGCCAGGAGCGTGACGTCGCGGCGGTGATCTTCCCAGAGGGCACCCGTTCGCGTGATGGATCGCTCGGTCAGTACCGCATGGCCGGTGTCGAGACACTGATGGGCGCAGCGCCCCGACTCGTCGTCGTCCCGACCGCGATCGATGGATCGTGGAGGGTCTTCGA
>JAWOGV010000389.1:0-3378 GCA_046496605.1 Acidimicrobiia bacterium
TCGGCGACAGCGACGACGGGGGACCCGATGTCCTCGGCGACGAGGCCCGCCACCTCCCAGTTCCCGATGTGGGGCAGCGCGAAGATCCTGCCGTTGCCGTTTCTCATGGATTCGAAGATGGGTTCGAAGTGGACACGCTCCACGGTCGCGGTGATCCTCGATCGTCGTCGCGGCCTGAACCAGAAGGTGTCCGCCCAGTACCGCCCGTAGGATCGGTACATGCCGTGCACCGCGTCATCGACTTCGGCGGGCGTCGCATCGGGTCCGAGCACCCGCTGCATGTGGGATCGGGCGAGCGGATACCGTCCCTTCCTCCGCCTAGCGAAGAGCTCTCCCGCGCCTTCGCCGAGGCGCCGCACCCATGGCTCGGGGAAGAGGCCGAAGATCCCGGCAGCGACGCGGAAGGGGATGTACTCGAGGAGGTCCTTCACGGCGCGAGTTGCTGCCACGTCCTCCGGATGCGTTGCACCACGGTGAATCCCGTCAGGACCACGAACACCCACAGGAGGGGCTCGAGAATCGGCGCACCGAGACCGGCGACCATGGTCCCGACGAGGATGAGAATCATGCGTTCTGCCCGTCCCATCCATCCGCCCTTGCCCTCGAGGCCAGCGATCTCGGCTTTCGCCCGCACATAGGGCACGAGGAGCGAGAACGCGAGGGCGACGATGCACAGCACGAGGAGTCGCGGCTCCTCACCCAGATACACCGACAGACCGACCCATACGGCGATCTCACCGAAGCGGTCCGACATCGTGTCGAGGAATGCGCCTCGTTCCGAGGCGGTGCCGAGCTTCCGGGCGAGCGGACCGTCGAGGGCATCGAGTGCGACGCCGATCGCTGCGGTGAGTGCACCGGCGAAGAGGTAACCCGCTGCGATGAGTGCTGCACCGACGATGGTGACGAAGAGACCGACCACGGTGACCACACCAGGGGTGACGCCGATCCTGGCGAGTCCCGCCGCGATGGGTTCTAGGATCGGGGCGGCCTTCTTGCGACCCTTGAGATCGATCACAGCTTGTTCCTCACCGGCGGAAAGGTAGCACAGGCTTGGGCGCCTCCACCTCCGACTAGTATCCTGACATCCGACGGAGCGCTTCTCGGCGGACCGTCTCCGTACCGAGGAAAGGGCCAGGACTGATGAGTGAACGGACAGCGAAACTGGACCTGGGATCCGATCCAGTCGAGCTCGACGTCTACGAATCGACGCTCGGGCAACCGGGGATCGACATCCTCAAGCTCCGACAGGCCACGGGACATGTGACGTTCGATCCCGGTTTCGGCAATACGGCTGCTGCCCGGTCGACCATCACCTATGTCAACGGTTCCGAGGGTGTCCTCTTGTACCGCGGATACCGGGTCGAGGACCTCGCACGGTCATGCTCATTCCTCGAGGTCGCGTACCTCCTCATCTACGGCAACCTGCCGAACGCGGCGGAGTTGGAGCAGTGGGAGTACGACATCACGCACCACGCCCTCCTCAACGAGGAGATGCGTTCGTTCTTCGACGCGTTCCCGAGGCGGGCGCATCCGATGGCGGTGCTGTCGTCGGCGACCAACGCGATATCGACCTTCTACGACGTCTATCGCAGGCCGGTTCGCGCATCCGAGGTCGACGCCGGCGCCCGAACCCTCATCGCAAAGCTTCCGACGATCGCTGCCTGGGCGTACAAGAAGTCCATCGGAGAGCCGTACGTGTACCCGGAGGTCCAGTACAACTACGTCGAGAACTTCCTCCGGATGATGTTCACGACCCCGATCGAGGAATTCAGGCTCGACCCATCGGTGGTGAAGGCGCTCAACGTGCTCCTGATCCTGCACGCCGATCACGAGATGAACTGTTCGACGTCAACAGTACGGAGCGTCGGTTCCTCGCGTGCGAACATGTTCACGAGTGTCGCAGCAGGGATGGGAGCTCTCTGGGGACCGCTCCACGGCGGAGCGAACCAAGCCGTGATCGAGATGCTCCAGGCGATCCACGACGATCCCGACGCCACGATCGAATCCACGATTGCCAGGGCGAAGGATCGTGATGACGACTTCCGCCTCATGGGGTTCGGGCATCGCGTGTACACGAACTACGACCCTCGGGCGCGCGTCCTGCGCGAGTTCGCTGCTGACGTGCTCGGTCTGATGGGTCAGGATGATCCCCTCCTCGAGATCGCCAGGGCACTCGAGGACGCCGCGCTCGCCGACGACTTCTTCGCCGAGCGGAAGCTGTTCCCGAACGTGGACTTCTACTCGGGGATCATCTTCAGGGCGCTCGGGTTCCCACTCCGGATGTTCACCGTGCTCTTCGCGATCGGGCGCCTTCCCGGCTGGATCGCGCACTGGATGGAGATGAACACCGATCCCGAGACGCGGATCATGCGTCCCCGCCAGCTGTATGTCGGCGAGGTCGAGCGGGACCTCCCGGCTCTGGCCGATCGCTGAGTCCCGCCTCGCGGAGGACTCGTCAGGGCAGGTCGACGGCCTCTTCGTACGAGCCCGTGACAGCTCCTGTCATCGCATCGACCGTGACGAGGGCCTGATGGTCCGGGCTCGGAGACGCTGAGAACACCAACACCTGCCATACGGGCTTGGCCAGCAGACCGCGATATCCGAGGGTTGCGGATCCGTGTCCGACGGGAAAGGAAGCCGTGTCGGAGGCGATCCTGATCGCCTCCATGTCGCCGATCGGCATCCTCCATGCGCCTGCGAACTGGTATGCGCCGAGCGCGACGAGCGGGATCACGGCCGTGAGCCACATCGCCCCGACTCCGCTCGCCACCGTTATGAGGCAGGCGACCACCGCTGACGCGAGGTAGGTGTATCCGGCACGACGACGCGCACGGGTGTCGATGGATCGGTATGCGACGGGAACAGGCTCGCTTCCTCGGTCATCCGGGGGGCGGTCGGCGGCCATGCCTCACACGGCCTCTCCGACGGCCCGCTCGAACGCGTCGACGTCGATCACGTCCTCCCCGCGGTTGCGATGCCAGCGGTCCCAGAGCACGAGCATGCTCGGCAGGACGGCAACGGCAGCGAGGAGGGCGAGCAGGATGGTGTATCCGAGGACGAACCCGAACTGCCTGAAGGGGATCGCCGTCGAGATGACCAGGATGCCGAAGCCGGCGATGGTCGTGACAGCCGAACCCGCGAGGGCCCCGCCGGTGTGGGTGAGCGTGTGCTCGATGGCGTCATTCTCATCAGTACGCACGACGCGTTCCTCGAGGTAGCGGTGCGTGACATGGATCATGTACGGGATACCGATACCGATGCCGAGGGCTGAGATGGTCGCTGTCACCGGACCGAAGGGGATACCGAAGAGCGCCATCAACCCGAAGGTCCAGACAATGACCATCGCAACCGGGACGGTGGTGATGAGGCCGAGCATCG
>JAWOGV010000017.1:0-4174 GCA_046496605.1 Acidimicrobiia bacterium
GCATGTCATACACCCAGGCCGTCGTGGACGGCTACCGGATCGAGGTCATCGATGGGCAGAGGACCTACGACTACCACGGTGCCAATGGTGGCGATCCTTTCCTGTGCGACAAAGCCGCCCTCGGCATCCCGGAGGGCGGGGGGAACCGTATCCCTCCGACCACCACCCCATAGACCCTTCAATATCGGACCAAACATACGATGAAGGGAGCCGACCGGCTCCCTTCATCGCGTTCGGTCCGATGTTCGAGGGTCTACGGCGTGGTGGTCGGGGGGATACGGTTCCCGCCGCCCTCCGGGATGCCGAGGGCGGCTTTGTCGCACAGGAAAGGATCGCCACCATTGGCACCGTGGTAGTCGTAGGTCCTCTGCCCGTCGGTGAGCTCGATCCGGTAGCCGTCAACGAGCGCCTGGGTGTATGACATGCCGGGTTCGGGGCATCCGAGGGAGCCATCGGGCCAGGTGACCTCGTGTGCGACCACGACCTCGATCGTTGCGCCAGCTCCGAGCCTCTCCGTGAGATCGGCGATGGCTCGTTCGACCTCGGATGTCAGGTCGTCCGACACGACGGGGCTGTCGTCGCCCCCGGAACCGTCCCCGATGCCGTCGCCGGGATCAATCGGTGTCTCGGTGGCATCGGAGTTCCCGTCCTCGGTGGGCGGCAGCGTGCCGTCACCGTCCGTGGCGTCCGATGCGCAGCCTGCGGCGAGGACCGCCGCGACCGCCATGGCGATCATGATCTTCCTCACGTTCGATACCTCCAGGTTCGTACGCGTGAGACGCACGGACCATGTCATCGGGTTCCCTTCTCGATCAGGAACACCGAGAACCCGCCGAGGCCGGAGGGGTCGAGGACGGCCTCGAGGTCGATGCGCTTGGACCGGGCGATGAGCTGATCCATGATCCTTCCCTCACTCGCTGCTGTGACCTCCGCGTAGGCGAGGTCCTCCAGATCCTCCTCCGCTCCCTGATCGAGGAGGAAGTTTCGCTGGCTGAGCACCTTCAACGTCCCTCCTGCGGCAGCGACGGCCATGGCGACCCCGTCGACGTTCACATCGACGGTGAGGTCGGTCTCCCCCGGTCTCGAGAGCCACTCGTCCGACGGACGGTGCTTTCGGTATGCGCGCACGATCTGGTGCATCGCCCGCTCGGCGAGCACGGCAGAAGGTTCGGCGTAGTCGATGAGGCACATGCTGACCCTCGGGAAGGATCCGAGGACTTCCTCGATCCATCGGGTAGCGGTGACCTGGGCCGAAACCGTCTGCCCAGGTGAAGCATCCGGATACACCGACGTGCACCACGCGACAACCTCTGGCCGTGCGGGCATCTCCACGAGGATGAGCCCATCACCGTCGCGGTCGACACCCAGCTCGATCCAGCCGTTGCCTGCCATCACCGCGAGCGCAGCGGGCATGTTGTCGAGGACCTCGTTTGCGACGATCACGGCCGCGTCGGTCGCGGGAAGGCCGTCGAGCGATTCCAACACACCGATGGCGGGGAACCGCGAACTGAGGTTCGCCCGCGCTGGCGCGGACCGTTCCACGGCGTAGAGCGGTCCGTCGCCGAGCCACATGTCGGTGAACTCGGCGAGCAGCGCGCCGGATCCGGCCCCGACCTCGATGAGCGGGGTTCCCAGCGAATGAGCCGTATCGAGGGCCCAGAGGCCGACGAGCATCCCGAAGAGGGCACTCGTCTCGGGGCTCGTCAGGAAGTCCGCGTCCTTCCCGGGAGCGCCCCGCCCCGAGCCGAAGAACCCGTCGTCAGGGTCGTAGAGGCACATGTCCATGTATCGATCGAACGGCAGCGGCCCCTCGTCGTCGATCGCTGCGAGTATCTTGTCCCTCACGCAGGGAAGTGTAGGTTCGGGGTATGCAGGCTCCCGACTGCTTCCTGTGCGCCGGATCGTCGATGGATCATGCCCTCATGGTGGAGGAGGTGTGGGGCGACGACCTGTGGCGCCTCACCACCGTGCGCGTCGGCGAGCTCGCCGGCTATTCGTACCTGAGCCCGAGGCGCCACATCCCCTACCTCACCGACCTCGACGGCGATGAGGCCGCCACCCTCGGCGGGGTCATGGCAATGGCATCGAACGCTATCAGGGACGAGACCGGGGCAGAGCTCGTGTATGCCTACGTGTTCGGTGGTGGCGTCGACCACTTCCACGTCCACCTGGCGCCGCATCGCGAGCCGGGTAGCCCGCTCATCGACGATCCCATCAAGGGAGCAAAGCACATGACGCACCTTCCCTCGGGGGAGGAGGTGTGGTCGAGCGACCGCTACCCGCTCCAGCCACAGGGAATCATGTCGGCTGCCATCGAAGGGATACGCGCGAGGCTGTCGGGATCAGAGCCCGAGGGCGGCGAAGACCTCGCGTGAGAAATCGCCGACGTTCGCTGCGAGTCCGGGGAACACGCCGAGGATGATGACGCCGAACGCCGTGAGACCGACGGCGAAGCCGATCGGTCCGGGGGTCTCGATCGCACCGAGCGCCTCGGCGTCGACACCGTCGGGTACCGGATCGAAGAATGCAGTCTTGATCACCTTCGCGTAGTAGACGAACGCGATCACGGCATTGACGGCTGCAATGATCGCAATGCTGTAGCCCCACCAGTTCCCGACGCCGATGGTGGCCTGGAACATCGCGAACTTGGCGAACCAACCCGCGAGCGGGGGCACACCTGCGAGGGACATGAAGAACACGGCCAGTGCGAGGGCGAGGCCGTTGGCGTACCGGTACAGGCCGCCCCAGTCCTCGAGCTCATACGAGCCGACCCTGCTCCCCACGATGATCACGACCGCGAATGCGCCGAGGTTCATCACCGCGTAGATGACGAAGTAGACGACGGTCGCCGTGAACGGGCCGGTGAGATCGTCTGATCCCGAGGCTGCCGCTGCGCCGAACGGGGCGAGCATGAACCCGGCTTGGGCGATCGACGAGTACCCGAGCAGGCGGATGATGTTCGTCTGCTTGATGGCGACGAGGTTGCCGACCGTCATGGAGAGGGCGGCGACGATCCACATGATCGGGCCCCACACGTCGGTGATGGTCGGGAGGGCCAGGTAGCACACGGACAACAATGCGACGAACCCCGCACCCTTCGACCCGACTGACAGCCACGCAGTGACCGGTGGAGGGGATCCCTCATACGTGTCGGGTGTCCAGAAGTGGAATGGCACGGCGGAGACCTTGAACCCGAGGCCGAGAACCACGAAGAGGACGCCGATGTTGAAGAGCGGGATACTCGAAGCCTCGCCGGCTGCGATCGCGAGCTCGTCGAACTGGAGGGTTCCGGTGAGCCCGTAGAGCAGAGACACGCCGAAGAGGACCAGCGTTGTGGCAAGCACACCGACGACGAAGAACTTGAGCGCGGCTTCGTTCGAGCGGGGATCCGCCTTTCGCCAGCCGGCGAGGAGGAACGCCGCGCCGGACACGAGCTCGAGGGCGACGATCAGCCCGATGAACTCGCGTGACGACGCCATGACGACAGCGCCGAGGACGGATGCGACGAGGAGGAAGTAGTACTCGCCCTCGTAGTACCGATCAGACTCGAGATACCCGATCGAGAGCATGAGCGCGATGAACCCGGCGAAGATGAAGATGCCCTTGAACACGAGGGCGTAGGAGTCGATCACATACCCGCCGTCGAAGAGCACACGTACGCCGGTGTCGGTGCAGAAGTCGAGGCTTCCGCAGAACGTGAGGGTCAGGACCGGCACCATGGCGGCGAACATGCCGAGGACCCCGACGATCGCCACGAGGTACTTCTTGCGCGTCGCGAGGTCGACCACCAACGTCACAACGACCGTGAGCGCGAGGATCAGCTCCGGGAGGATCGCGTGGTAGTCGAGGGTGAACACGGGATCAGCCTCCGAAGGCCTTCTCGACGAGGCCGATGACGGCGTCGTTCGTGGCGCCGAAGATCACCCGTGGGAAGATGCCGATCAGGATCGTGCCGATCACGAGCGGTGTCCATGCAAGCCACTCCGACATGTCGACGTCGTGGAAGTCGTGGCCGGCCCATTCCTCTGCGGGTTCCCCGAAGTTCACGCTGCGCAGCATGTAGAGCATGTACCCCGCCGTGAGCACGGTCCCGATGGCCCCGACGACCATGAAGCCCCTGAAGGTCCCGGTGGCACCGATGGCCTCGAGCGGGCTGAAGGACGCCATGAGTGCC
>JAWOGV010000103.1:0-7492 GCA_046496605.1 Acidimicrobiia bacterium
ACCGCTCGACGCGATGCTTCGGCTTCCCGCTGCGAGACAGCTCATGCCCCTCCCCTGCCGGGAACAGCAACAGTTCCGTTTCGACCCCCTGCGTGTATAGCAGCGTGAAGAGCTGTTGCCCCTGTTCAACGGGGCACCGGTAGTCGGTCTCGGAGTGCAGCACGAGGGTGGGCGTCGTGATGCGGTGTGCCCTCGCGAGCGGGCTCGCCTTCCAGATCTCATCGACACCGTCCGGCATGGCTGCAAGGAGGTAGAGCTCGATGAACCACGGGATGTCACTCGTGCCCGCCATTGAAACCCAGTTGTAGACGCCACGCTCGGCAATGGCCGACCGATAACGCTGGTCGATCGACGTCAGCATGACGGTCGACAGCCCACCGTACGAACCGCCCATGACGCCCAGCCTCGACACGTCGAGGCGCGGGAACTGCTCGGCGGCGGCATGGGGGGCGAGAAGGAGGTCGGCCTGATCGGGAGGCACGTCCTCACTCCAGCGCCCCGCAGGAACCTGCATGAAGGTGTCGCCATAGCCCGATGCACCTCGCGGGTTGACGGCGACGACACCGTATCCGGCACCGACGAAGACCTGGAACTCATCGAAGAAGCCCCAACCGTACTGGGTTGCTGGACCGCCGTGGATGCTGTGGAGCACGGGAACGCTCTCATCGCCAGGCGGAAGGAGCACCCATCCGTGGATCTCGGACCCGTCGGACTCGTACGTGAACTCCGTCGGCATCACGAGATCGGCTGACGCAGTGAACTCCTCGTTCAGGGTGGTCAAGGCATGTTCCTCGCCGGCCTCCCAACGGAACACCTCTCCGGGATTGACGGGATCCGTCGCGGTGAAGAGCGCGGAGGTGCCGTCGGGGGAAGGGTCCCAGCCTGTGATGAGGCGAGGACCGCCTGCGACTTCCGTCACGACCCCGTCCTGGGAGATCGCGATGACCCGTTGCATCCCGCGGTCCTCCACCAGCGTGTGGATGGTGCCGTCCGCGAGGAACCTCGGTGCCGCGAGGACCCCGGCCGGATGGCCCGGCATCAGCTGCCGGTCGAGGTCCGTGATCGGTTCGAACTCACCGTCCTCGTTCATCCGCTGGAGTGGCCAGGCCTCGAGTCGCCATTCATCCATCGCAAGACCGATTGCGTGCAGGCGTCCGGTCGGACTCCACCCGACCCACGACCAACCACCTCGGGGCGATGCCTGGCGGGCCTCGCCGCCCTCGGAAGGCATGACGAAGACGTAGTCGAGCGGGTTGATCCAGCGATCGTCGTCCACGGCAGACACGTAGGCGATCTCCGAGCCGTCCGTGCTCCACGCAGGACTGGTCTCGGAGTACTCGCCGTCCGTGAGCCTGGTCACCTCACCGCTGGCGACCTCCAGCAGCCACAGGTGTGAGCGCTTGTCGTGGGTCCATCCGAGGTTGTCGAAGCGGAACGCCGGGTCCGTGATCCGACGAGGGGCTCGTGCACGCTCCTCCTCGTCTTCGATGCCGTCGACGTACTCGGGCACTTGCAGGAGGAGCTTCGATCCGTCAGGTGACCACACCATCGACGAGACTCCGACCTCGAACTCGGTCAGGACCCTCGCCTCACCCCCGGCGATGGGCAGGATCGCGACCTGCGGCTTGTCCTTCGATTCGGAACCCTTGCGCAGGAAGGCGAGCGAGTGCCCGTCCGGGGACCATCGGGGACTCGTGTCCGCACGCCCCGACGTGAGGCGACGTGCGCCCTCACCTTCGAGCAGCCAGATCTCCGAGACGTAGGCATCGTCCTCGAGATCCATCCGGGAAACGACGAACGCTCCTCGGCGGCCGTCTGGATGGATGTGTGCGTCCGACGGTGTCAGGAACTCTCCGAGATGGCGCGGCTCCATAGGTTCCCCTTCAAGTCGATGTGGAACCACGGTAGCGGGATCCCGTACGGTGGCACCGCGTCCCGATATCGTGGCCCGATGCATCGGTTCGTGGCGTCCGGATTCCTCGTTGGCCTCATCCCGTCGCGCCTGTGGGGTTCGCACAACGGCGCGGGAACGTTCGGCGCGGTCCTCGCTGGGGCAGCAGGCTTCGTGTGGATGGATCAGCCGTGGTGGTGGCACCTGTTCGTGGCCGGTGCGTTCATCGCGGTGTCACTGTGGTCCGCCGCGCCGTTCTCGCGCGACCACGAGGATCCGGGTTGGGTGGTGATCGACGAGATGGCGGGGACGTTCGTCGCGGTGATCGGACTCTCGGGGTGGCCGTGGCTGGTCGCCGTGGTCGTCGCGAGGCTCGCCGACATCTTCAAGGTGCTCCCCGGCGTGTCGCGGGCCGAAGGTCTCCCCGGCTCGGTCGGCGTGACCATGGACGACGTGATCGCCGGTGTGTACGGCCTCGGGGCAGGGTGGCTCGTCTGGTGGCTCCTGTAGGGGCACAGAGCCGGTTCAGCTGAGGTCGATGTACCTGACGGCTGCGACGCCTTCGAGTTCGAGCAACTCAACCAGGTTCGTGCTCGTCAGCCCTCCATCGAGCGCGATGCCCATCATGGCCGCGGCACCGTCAGGCGACCTCCCGACGACCATGTCGGCGATGTTCTTCCCGATGTCGCCGAGATAGGTCCCGACCCGCCCGATGCACCCCGGAATGTCCTCATTGCGGATGAGGAGCATGTGGGCCGTGAGGGGAACCTCGATCTGGTATCCCTCGAGGCCCACGAGGGCTGCACCCTTGCGGGCCATGTACGTACCGGCGACCGTGCGATGTCGGCCGTCGACGACCCCACTGATCCGGATGACCGACTGGTAGTCCTCGACGTCGAGCTGGGACTCCTCGACCACGGAAACGCCACGCGACTCTGCGATGAGGGGGGCATTGACGTACGAGACAGTGATGTCGCTGCTCGCCGAGAGCGCTCCTTTGAGCGCCGAGAGGGCGATCGGTTTGACCGGTTCCTCGGCGAGCTCACCGCGTACGGTGACGACGAGCTCGGCGGGGAGGCCCTTCGCCAGAGCGGTGAAGATCTTGCCGAGCTGCTCGGCGAGGGTGATGAACGGCTTCACGTGCGGTGAGACGGACGGCCCGATGTCGAGGTTCACCGCACTGAGCACGAGTTCGCCGTTGAGCGCATCGGCGACCGCCTCCGCAACGGCGATGCCCGCCTTTCCCTGGGCTTCCGTGGTGCTTGCACCGAGGTGGGGGGTGACGATGATCCCCGGTACGTCGAAGAGGGGGCTGTCGGTGGTGGGCTCGATCGCGAACACGTCGACGGCGGCGCCCCCGACCTTGCCGGACCGAACCGCATCGGCCAGATCCTGTTCGACGACGATGCCACCTCGGGCGACGTTCACGATGCGCACACCGTCCTTCATCGTTGCGATCGTCGCAGCGTTGATCAGGTTTTCCGTCTTGGGCGTCCTCGGAAGGTGGATCGTGATCACGTCCGCGATGGACAGCACCTCCTCGAGCGTGAGCATCTCGACACCGAGGCGCCGCGCCCGGTCGCTCGATACATAGGGATCGAACGCGACGAGCTTCATTCCGAATGCCGATGCACGTTGCGCGACCAGGGTCCCGATCTTGCCGAGTCCCAGGACGCCGAGCGTCTTGCCGTGCAGCTCAACACCCTCGAACCGTGAGCGTTCCCAACGTCCTTCTCGGAGGCTGCGATCGGCGGCGGCGATGTGGCGTGCCTGCGCGAGGATCAGCGCCATCGTGTGTTCTGCGGCACTGATCGTGTTCGCATTCGGAGCGTTGACGACCATCACACCGCGCTCGGTCGCCGCGTCGAGATCGATGTTGTCCGTTCCGATTCCCGCGCGCCCGATGACGACGAGATTGGGCGCGGCTTCGATCATCTCGCGGTCGACCTTGGTCGCCGATCGAACGATGATCGCGGAGGCCCCTGACATCGCAGCCATGATCGTCGCCCGATCGGTGCCAACGAGGTCGACGACGTCCCCCGTCCTCGCAAGGGTGGCGACGCCTTCGTCGGCGATCGCTTCTGCGATGATGACTTTGGGACGACTCATGACGACTCCACACGACCGTCGGGGGTTCGCGGCGAGCCCGACTCGATGCGATCGCGAGATTACGCCAGTCGCGGAGGGTGCCAACCCACGGGCGATGTCGACCGTCCGTTGGAGCGCCTAGCCTGTCCCGGGTGTCCGATCGAGCCAACGACAACGATTCCGCCCTGAGGGCCGACGTCCGCCTGCTCGGCGATCTCCTCGGCGAGACACTGGTGCGCCAGCATGGTCGGGACCTGCTCGACCTCGTCGAGGAGGTCCGGTCGCTGGCGAAGACGGTGAGGGACACGACGGACCGGGTGGCATCCGATCAGGCGGCGTCACAGCTCGTCGATCTCCTCGACGGTATCGACATGGAACGAACGATCCAGCTGGTCCGTGCGTTCTCGACCTACTTCGCCCTCGCCAACGTCGCAGAGCAGGAGCACCGGTACGACACGGCGAAGCTCTCCGTGGACCTCGCAACAACCGTCGACAAGATCATCGAGGCAGGCATCGACAGGGACCTCGTGGCCGACGTCGTGGATCGGCTCGAGGTGCGCCCGGTGTTCACCGCCCACCCGACGGAGGCAGCACGTCGCTCGGTCCAGTCCAAGACGGTCGACATCGCAGGGTTGCTCCGCGAGCGGAGATTCCGGATCGCTTCGGATGCCGAACGCGCCCGCGTGCGTCGCAGGATCGCCGAGCTCATCGACGCCATCTGGCAGACCGACGAGCTCAGGGTCGACCGCCCGACACCGATCGACGAGGCACGCTCCGTGATCCACTTCTTCGATGCGCTCGCTGCGGACTCGATTCCCGACGTCTACGACGAGCTCGATCACCAACTGCTCCGCCTCGGAGTCTCCCTCCCACCGGATCGCAAGCCCCTGCGATTCGGCACCTGGGTGGGTGGGGACCGCGACGGGAATCCGAACGTGACGCCGGAAGTCACGATCGAGGTCCTGAGGATCCAGCACGTCCATGCCGTGCGTGACCTCATTGCCAAGGTCGAGGATCTCGCGGTCGAACTGTCCTCCTCGGATCGGATCGTGGGCGTGGCCCGGGAGCTCCTCGCGTCACTCGACGAGGACGCCCACGTGTTCCCTGCGGTCCACAGCCGCTTCACCACCCTGTCGGCAGGTGAGCCGTACCGGCAGAAGCTCGCCTTCATCCACGAGCGCCTCACGAACACGCTCACATCCTTCGAGAAGGGTGTGAGGCCGGATTCCCGGGTCGCATACGGGTCAGAGTCCGAACTGATCGAGGACCTGATGGTCATTCGCCGCTCACTCACGGAGAACCGGGGGGAGATGCTGGCAAACGGCGCCGTGGCGAGGCTCATCCACCTCGTGAGCGCATTGGGGTTCGGGCTTGCAACCATGGACGTACGCGAGCATGCCTCGAAGCACCACGAGACCGTCGCAGCCCTCTACGACACCGTCGGTGTGGCGTACGAGGCGACGCCTGATGGAATCGCCCTCGAGGACCTCGTCGCCGAACTGTCGGGACGGCGTCCGATCGCATCGACCGCCACCACACTCGAGGGGGAGGCCGCGAGGACCCTCGAGACGATGCGAGCGGTCCTCACGGCCAAGGATCTGTTCGGCGAGGACGTCATCGAGTCCTACATCGTCTCGTGGACACGGGGAGCCGCTGACATCCTCGCCCCGATGGTGATCGCCAGGGAAGTCGGGCTGATCGACACCCACGCCGGTGTGGCGAGGATCGGCTTCGTCCCGCTCTTCGAGACCATCGATGAGGTGAGGTCCGCGGGCATGCTGCTCGATGAACTCCTGAGCATCGGTCCGTACCGGGACCATCTCAGGCTCCGAGGCGACCTGCAGGAGGTCATGCTCGGGTACTCGGATTCGAACAAGCACGCAGGGATCGCAACGAGCCAGTGGGAGCTCTATCGAGCCTCGCGCGGTGTTCGAGACGTTGCGCGGAACCATGGCGTGGCCGTCCGCATCTTCCACGGCAGAGGAGGCACGGTCGGAAGGGGTGGAGGTCCCACGGAGGCGGCGATCCTCGCCCAGCCATGGGGAACGGTCGATGGACGCATCAAGATCACCGAGCAGGGAGAGGTGATCTCCGACAAGTACGCCCTCCCTGTCCTGGCTCGACGCAACCTCGAGCTGACGGTGGCCGCAACGCTCGAGGCCTCCCTCCTACACCGATCGTCGCGCCAGTCGTCCGAGGTCCTCGAGGGATGGGACCGGACGATGGGGGTCGTGTCCGATGCGGCGTTCACGAAGTACCGATCGCTGATCGACGGACCGAAGCTCGTCGACTACTTCCTCGCCTCGACACCCGTGGACGAGCTCGGCAGCATGAACATCGGGTCACGGCCGAGCCGTCGACCGGGGTCAGGCTCCGTGTCGATCGAAGGCCTCCGCGCAATCCCATGGGTGTTCGGCTGGACCCAGTCCCGCCAGATCGTGCCCGGCTGGTACGGCGTCGGTACCGGCCTCGATGCGGCGAAAGCCGAGTTCGGATCCGCTGCCATCGCCGACATGTACGAGCGATGGTCGTTCTTCCGTACCTTCGTATCGAACGTCGAGATGACCCTCGCCAAGACCGATCTGACGATCGCCGCACGATACGCGGCACTCGCAAGCGAGGAGCATCGTCCGGTGTTCGATGACATCTCGGACGAACACGACCGCACGGTGGCGGCGATCACGGCGATCACGGGATCCGGCCTCGTCGACCACGATCCCGCGCTCCAGAGGACGCTCGAGGTCAGGGACCGGTATCTCGACCCGATCAGCTACCTCCAGGTGTCGCTCCTGCGCCGGTGGCGGGAGCACGCAGGGGACGACGAGCAACTCCAGCGCGCATTGCTCCTCACGATCAACGGCCTGGCCTCCGGGCTTCGGAACACGGGTTGATCAGGCCCCAGTCTTGTCCTGGACGAACCTTTGCACGATCTGGGGGTCGGCCTTGCCCCCCGTTGCCCGCATCACCTGACCCACCAGGAATCCGATCGGTTTGAGGTCCCCGGCGGAGATCTTGACGAGCGCATCGGGATTGTCGGCGAGCACTGCGTCAACGGCGGCCTCGATGGCGGACTCGTCGGAGACCTGGAGGAGGTCCCGTGCGTCGGCGATCGACCGTGGCGTCCCCTCACCGTCCATCGCGGCGATCAACACATCCTTTGCCGCAGACGACGACAGCTGGCTGTCATCGACCATCGCAGCGAGCTCGGCGAGATGTGCGCCGGTGAGCGCGCTCGCGGACACGTCCGTCCCGGTACGGCGGCTGTGCGCGACGACCTCACCGGTGAGCCAGATGCCCATCGTGCGGCCGGGAGCGCCGAGCGCGACGGCCTCGTCGAACAGGGAGGCGAGCTCGTCGGAGTCGGCGAGCATCTCGGCGGCCGCCGTGTCGGCGCCACGTTCGACGTACCGGGCGCGCCGGGCAGCCGGAAGCTCACGGATCGTCGATCTGATCTCGTCCTGCCAAGCCTGCGACACCTCGAGTGGCAGGAGATCCGGATCCTGGAAGTACCGG